>NZ_JAGQDD010000022.1:0-86846 GCF_018069845.1 Ideonella alba | reverse complement strand
GGTAGCGGGTGAGGGGGAGTTCGCTTGGCCGAAGTCAAGGAGGAGGCCGCAGGCCGGGGGACATGAGGACAAGCGAACTCCCCCTCGCACGCCGCACCACACCGACGCAGTCAGACCAACGGGCGCTCCGGGCAGGAGCCGCCTCAGTGCTGCCCGACCCCCAACCACGCATCCAGCGGCGTTGGGTCAGCCAGCAAGGCTTCGCTGGTGGCGCGGTAGGCGATGCTGCCGCGGTCCAGCACGATGGCGTCGTCGGTGACGCCCAGCACCATCTGCGGGTGCTGTTCCACCACGATCGAGGGCAGGCCCTCGTCGCGGGCGACACGGCGGATCGCCCGCAGCAGTTCTTCCACGATGATCGGCGCCAGGCCCTCCAGCGGCTCATCGAGCAGCAGCAGCTTGGGGTTCAGCACCAAGGCGCGGGCGAAGGCCAGCATCTGCTGTTCGCCGCCGCTGAGCTGGGTGCCCAGGTTCTGGCGGCGCTCGGCCAGGCGCGGGAAGAGTTGGTACACGCGCTCGGGCGACCAGGGGCCGGGGCGCATCACTGCGGTCAGATTCTCGTGCACCGTGAGCGACTTGAAGATGTTGCGCTCCTGCGGCACCCAGCCGATGCCGGCGGCGGCGCGGCGGTGCGAGGGCAGGGCGTGCAGCGCCTGACCGGCCAGCGTGATCGTGCCGGCGTGGCGGCGCGCGGCGCCGGCCAGCGTGTCGATCAGCGTGGTCTTGCCGGTGCCGTTGCGGCCCAGCAGCGCCAGCGAGCGGCCTTCGGGGAGGGTGAAGGAGACGTCCTGCAGCACCACGGCCTCGCCGTGGCCGCAGGTCAGGTGTTGCACGTCCAGCAGCGCAGCCATGCTCAGTGTCCCGGCCGGATACCGGCCATCGAATCGCCCAGGTAGACGGCGCGCACCTGCGGGTCGGCGGCGATCGCCTCGGGCGTGCCCTCGGTCAGCACGGTGCCGTTGACCAGCACCGTCATCGTGGTGGCGAAGCTGAAGACCAGGTCCATGTCGTGCTCGATCAGCAGCACGCTCACATCGGCCGGCAGCGCGGCCACGGTGGCCAGGATCTCGCCGCGCTCGGCCGCAGGCACGCCGGCAGCGGGTTCGTCCAGCAGCAGCACGCGCGGCTGCAGGGCCACGGCCAGCGCGATCTCCAGCAGCCGCCGCTTGCCGTACGGCAGCTCACGGGTGGCGCGGTGGGCCTGCTCGTCCAGGTGGAACTGCGCCAGCAGCGTGGCCACCTCGGCCAGCACGGTGTCGTCGGCGCCCAGCGGCCGCCACCAGCGGCGCGAGCGGCCCAGGCGCTGGCTGACCACCAGCGCCAGACTCTGCGCCGGCGTCAGCGAGGGCCACAGCTGGTTGATCTGGAAGGTGCGCACCAGGCCCAGCGCCACGCGCCGGTGCGCCGGCAGCGCGGTGATGTCCTGGCCGCCCAGTTCCACCCGGCCCTCGGTGGGCGGCAGCACGCCGGTGAGCTGGTTGATCAGCGTGGTCTTGCCGGCGCCGTTGGGGCCGATCAGCGCATGGCGCGCGCCGCGCCGCAGCGTCATCGACACGTTGTTGGTGGCCGTGATGCCGCCGAAGCGCTTCACCAGGCCGTGGGTCTGCAGAACCACATCGTTCATGCGTTGCCCTTCCTGAACCAGCGCCACGGCCGCAGCAGCCGGTCGCGGCCCACCAGCATCAGCAGCACCAGGAAAGCGCCGATCCAGAAGGTCCAGTACTGGGCGGTGAAGGCACTCAGCACATCGTGCAGCACCTTGAAGGCGATCGCGCCGGCCAGGCCGGCCCACAGCCAGCCGGCGCCGCCGATCACCAGCGCCAGCATGATGTCGGCGCTGCGGTGGAAGTCGAGCACGTCCAGCGACGCAAAGCCGGTGGTCTGCGCCAGCAGCGCACCCGCCAGGCCAGCCAGCGCGGCGCCCAGCGTGTAGGCCACGGCCAGCCGCCCTTGCACGCTCATGCCGGCGCTGGCCAGGCGCAGGCGGTTGTCGCGCAGCGCCTCCAGCGAGACGCCGAAAGGCGATTGCAGCACCCGCCGCACCAGCACGAAGACGACGAACAGCACCGCCAGCGAGTAGAACGAGGCCACGCGCGCGCCCAGGTCGAACTCGAACTGGCCCAGCAGCGGGCCCATCAGCACGCCCTGCAGGCCGTCGGCGCCGCCGGTCAGGCCGTCGAACTTGTTGGCCAATTCGTACAGCACGCCGGCCACACCCATGGTCACCATCAGCCGCGTCAGGTCGGTGCCGCGCACGATCATCGGGCTGGTCAGCGCGCCCAGCAGCGCGGCCAATGCGGCGCCCACCGCCAGGCCCAGCAGCGGGTCGGGGTGCAGGTGCTTGGCAAACAGCGCCGCGCCGTAGGCGCCCACGCCGAAGAAGGCCGCATGGCCCAGCGATACGATGCCGGCATAGCCCAGCACGATGTCCAGCGACAGCGCGAAGAGGGCCGTGATCGCGATGTCATTGATCAGCGCGGCATGCTGGGGCAGCGCGATCGGTGCGGCCCAGATCAGCACCCACAGCGCGAGCTCCCAGGGCTTCCAGCGGGCCGGGGCGAGCAGCCGGGCGGACAGATCGCTCATCAGCGCTTCTCCCGCGTGAACAGGCCCTGCGGACGCCACAGCAGGATGGCGATCATCAGCACATAGACGATGAAGGCGCCCAGCTTGGGCACGTAGTACTTGCCCAGCACGTCAGCGCAGCCCAGCAGCAATGCGGCCAGCAGCGGGCCGGTGATGGAGCTGGTGCCGCCCACCGCGCAGACGATCAGGAAATAGACCATGTACTTCAGCGGGAAGCTGGGCTCCAGCCCCAGCAGGTCCGCGCCCAGCGCGCCGCCCAGGCCGGCCAGGCCCGAGCCCACCGCGAAGGTCAGCAGGAAGACGCGGTCGACCGGAATGCCCAGGCCGGCGGCCACGCGCGGGTCATCCACCGCGGCGCGCAGCCGGCTGCCGAAGCGGGTGCGGCTGAGCACCGCCTGCAGCGCCAGCGCCAGCACCAGGCAGACCGCGATCACGAACAGCCGGTAGTGGCCCATGCCCAGTTGCCAGGCGCCCTCGCCGAACTCGAAGCGCCCGCGCAGCCACTCGGGGGTCTGGATCGTCACCGGCGATGAGCCCACCGCATAGTCCACCGCCGCCACCGCCATGAAGGTCAGGCCGATCGAGAACAGCACCTGGTCCAGGTGCGGGCGGCCGTAGAGGTGGCGGTAGAGCAGGCGCTCGGCCAGCGCGCCGGCCAGCGCGGTCAGGACGAAGGCCGCCGGCAGGCAGGCCAGGAAGGGCCAGCCGTGGTGCTGCATCAGCACCGCCAGCACATAGCCGCCGGCCATCGCGAAGGCGCCGTGCGCGAGGTTGATGAAGTTCATCAGCCCCATCGTCACGGCCAGCCCCAGCGCCAGCACGAACAGCAGCATGCCGTAGGCGATGCCGTCGAACAGCAGGGTCAGCATGGCGCGCGATCAGCCGCTGCGGCTCACTTTGTCTTGCCGGGGTCCTTGACCGACTTCTGCACGTCGAACTCGACGTTCCACAGCTGGCCGTCCTTCTTCTCGACGCGGCGGGTGTAGATGTCCTGCACGATCTCGCGCGTCTGCGCGTCGATCAGGATCTGGCCGCGCGGGCTCTCGAAGACCTGGCCCTTGAGCGCCGCCATCAGCGCGTCGTTGCCGGCGCCCTTGCTGGCGTTGAGGCCGTTGTAGAGCAGGCGCATGCCGTCCCAGCCGCCCACCGCCATGAAGTTGGGGCGGAACTTGTGCATGGCCTGGAAGTCGGCGACGAACCTCTTGTTCATCGGGCTGGGGTGGGCGGCCGAGTAGTGCTGGGTGGTGACCACGCCCAGCGCCACGTCGCCCATGTCATTGAGCTGATCGTCATCAGTGATGTCGCCGGTGCCGATCAGCTTGATGCCGGCCTTGTCCAGGCCGCGCTCGCCGAACTGCTTCATGAACTGCGCCCCCTGGCCCGAGGGCAGGAAAACGAACAGCGCGTCGGGCTTGGCGTCGCGCACCTTCTGCAGCACCGGGGCGAAGTCGGGGCTGCGCAGCGGGGTGCGCAGCTTCTCCAGGACCTGGCCGCTGTTGAGCAGGATGCGGTCGCTGAAGTACTTCTCGGCGTCGTTGCCGGGGCCGTAGTCGGTGACCAGGGTCACCACCTTCTTGATGCCGTTCTTCGGCGCCCAGTCGCCCATCGCCACCGCGGCCTGCGGCAGCGTGAAGCTGGTGCGGGTGATGTAGGGCGAGGCCTCGGTGATGGCCGAGGTGGCCGCGGCCATCACCACCATCGGGGTCTTGCTCTGCGTGGCAATCGGCGCCGTGGCCAGCGCCAGCGGCGTCAGGCCGAAGCCGGCCAGCGCCACCACCTTGTCGTTGACCACCAGTTCCTGGGCCAGACGGCGGGTGTTGTCGGCCACGCCGGCGTCGTCCTTGATCAGCACCTCGACCGTCTTGCCGCCGGCCTTCTTGCCGTTCTGCGCCTGGAACAGCTGGATCGCGGCGGCGATCTGCTTGCCGGTGGACGCGCTCTGGCCGGTCATCGGCAGGATCACACCGATCTTCACGGTGTCGGCCTGGGCATGGGCGCTCAGTGGGGCGGCCAACGCGGTGGCGCAGGCCAGGGCGATCAGATGGCGACGACGGGTCATGGCGGCACTCCTGTCAGGCGAGGGGAGCGCCGATTGTGGGCAGCGCCCGCCCGCCCCGGCCCTAGGGTCCACCCGCAGCGGACGGCATGGCCGACCGATAGCTGCTATCGCCGTCCGGCATGGCGGACAATCGGCGCATGCCGCCCGAACAGCCCACCCAGCCGGTCCCCCAGGTCGACAAGTTCCGACCCATCAACCGCCGCCAGCGCCTGAAGATCATCGCCCTGACCGTGGCGGTGGTGGTGGCGCTGTGGAGCCTGCTGCTGCTGCGTCCGGGCGCCCACCCGCGCGTGATCCCGGGCGTGACGCCCGCCCCCTGCAAGGCCGGCCAGACCCAGAACTGCATCGGTGGGCAGGCCAATGTGACGCTGCTGCCGGCCGCGTCGGCGGCCAGCCGCTGATCACCAGATCCGGATCCGCTCGTCCGGCGCCTTCCACATCTTGTCGCCCGAGCGGGTGCTGAAGGCGTCGTGGAAGCCGTCGTGGTTCACCGCGGCGCCATTGGCGCGGTACTCGGGCGGCGAGTGTGGGTCGGTGGCCAGCAGCTGCAGCGTGCGCTCGGGCCGGGTCTTCTCGCGCCAGGCCTGCGCCCAGCCCAGGAAGAAGCGCTGTGAGCCGCTGAGGCCGTCGATCACCGGCGCCGCCTGGTCGCCCAGGGAGCGCCGGTAGGCCTTGTAGGCAACCTGCAGGCCCGACAGGTCGGCGATGTTCTCGCCCAGCGTCAGCTTGCCGTCGAGCGAGCGCCCGGGCAGCGGCTGGTAGCTGCTGTACTGGCTGACCAGGCGCTGGCCCAGGGCGTCAAAGGCCTGGCGGTCGGCGTCGGTCCACCAGTTGCGCAGCGCGCCATCGCCGTCGAACTGGCTGCCGCTGTCGTCGAAGCCGTGGCTGATCTCGTGGCCGATGACCGCACCGATCGCGCCGTAGTTGACCGCGTCATCGGCCTCGGGGTCGAAGAAGGGCGGGCGCAGGATGGCGGCCGGGAAGACGATCTCGTTGGCCATCGGGTTGTAGTAGGCGTTGACGGTCTGCGGCGTCATGCCCCACTCGCTGCGGTCCACCGGCTGGTCGACCTTGCGCGCCTGACGCGCCCACTCGAACTGCGCGGCGCGCCGCAGGTTGCCCAGCGCGTCACCCGGGCGCACCTCCAGACCGCTGTAGTCGCGCCAGCGCTCGGGGTAGCCGATCTTCACCGCATACTTGGCCAGCTTGGCCTGGGCCTGCACGCGGGTCTCGGGGGACATCCACGACAGCTGGTCGATCGAGTCCTTGTAGGCGGCCAGCAGGTTGTTCACCAGCCGCAGCATCTTGGCCTTGTGCTCGGGCGGGAAATGGCGCGCCACATAGAGCTGGCCCACGCCCTCGCCCAGCGCGCTGTTGACCTGGCGCACCGCCTGCTGCCAGCGCGGGCGCGGGCTCTGGGTGCCATTGATGGCCTTGCCGTGGAAGGCGAAGTGCGCGTCGCGCAGCGCCTTGGGCAGGGCCGGCGCCAGGTCGTCGAGCAGGTGCAGCTTGGCGTAGAGCTTCCAGTCGGCCAGCGGCTGCTCGGCCAGCAGCTTGGCCGCGCCGGTGACGAAGCTGGGCTGCGACAGCATCACCGAGGCCGGCGCCGGCGTGCCCGCGCCCTGCAGGAAGGCCGCCCAGTCGAAGCCCGGCGCCTTGGCGGGCAACTCGGCCGGGGTGGCCGGGTTGTACATCTTGACCGGGTCGCGCAGCTCGGCGCTTTCCCAGTGCAGCTCGGCCAGGCGGCGCTCCAGCGCGTAGACGCGCTGCGCGGCCGCGGCCGGCTGGCGCTCGCCCGCGGCGCGCGCCAGCACGCCCAGGTAGCGCAGGTAGGCGGCGCGGGCCTGGGCCATGCGGGGGTCGCGCTGGTTCAGGTAGTAGTCACGCTCGGGCAGGCCCAGGCCGCCCTGCCAGGTCAGCAGGCGGTAGACCTGGGGGTTCTTGAAGTCGGCCTCAACCCCGAGCCCGATCGGGCTGACCGAGCCGGCCACCTGGCGGCCCAGGTAGCTGGCCAGTGCGCTGGGCGAGTCGATCGCATCGACCTCGGCCAGCAGCGGACGCACCGGGGCCAGGCCGGCGCGGTCGATCGCGGCGGTGTCCAGGAAGGCGGCGTAGGTGTGGCCGATCTGGGCCTCCAGGCCCTGGGCCCGATCGCGCCGCGCGGCCATCTCCTCGATGATCGCGCGCACCTGCTGGTCGGAGCTCTCGCCAAGTTCGACGAAGGTGCCGAACTCGGGCTTGTCGGCCGGGATGACGGTGCGCCGCAGCCATTGGCCGTTGGCGGCGCGGAAGAGGTCGTCCTGGGGACGCACGGCGCGGTCGGCAGCGGCGCTGTCGAGGCCGGAGCGGGGAGCGGCGGTCAGCGCCGGGGTCGCCACGGCCAGGGCCAGCAGCAGCGACAGGGTTCGCACGCGAGAGTTCAGCATCGGGATCATTCCTGGGCCATACCGCCAGCGGCCCGATCAGGCCGCCGGCACCAACCAGCCACCCGGGTGGGGCGGCCGGTCACGAAAAGCGTCGATTCTGCCCCGACGCCCGGCCCGGCCTGCTCGGGGTTGGCCCGGCACCGCCATGAACAAGGGGCTCCCGGTGGGAGCCCCTTGGCGTTTCAGGTCAGCGCGGGCGCTGCCCGCGGCCGATCACTTGAACTGGTAGGACGCGGTCAGGTACCAGAAGCGGCCACGCGGATCGGCAAAGGAGCCGGCGAAGCCCGCCGAGTGCGAGCCGTAGCTCGACGAGGCGACGAACGGCGGCTCGGCGTCCAGCAGGTTGCGCACGCCCAGGCCCAGGCGCGTGTTCTTGAAGCCCTTGTAGCTGACGGCCAGGTTCCAGCGCGTGGTGTCGTTGACGTTGTAGGGCTGGGCGACACCCAGGTTGGCATCCACCACCGCCGCGGACTCGGTCCAGCCCTTGACGAAGGTGTTCTCCAGCGTGGCGCCCCACACGCCCAGGCTCCAGTCGAAGCCCAGCGTGTGCTGCCAGCGCGGGATGGGTTGCACGCCGCCGGTGGACACGCCCACATAGCTCTTGTAGGCCGAGCCCTTGCCGTTCTGCTGCTCCCACACGCTGATGTAGGTGCCGGCGAAGCTCACACCCAGCTTGCCGTACTCGCCCAGGCGGAAGCCGGCGCGCACGTCCAGGTCGAAGCCCGAGGTGCGCAGGCCGCCGAGGTTCTCCACCGGGGTGGAGATCGACGAGATGAAGCCGTCGGTGGTGCGGGTGATGCGGGTGGCGGCGTACTTGGCGTACAGCGCCGGGTCGCTCATCAGCTGGTCACCCGAGATCACGCCGATCTGGTCGCTCTTGCGGATCGACCAGTAGTCCAGCGCCATGCTGATGTCGCGCACCGGCTCCAGCACCACGCCCACCGAGAACTGGCGGCTCTTCTCGGGCTTGAGGTTGGGGTCGCTGGTCAGCTTGACGTTGAACTGGGTTTCGCAGCGCGGATCGTCGGCGTGGCCGGCCGGGCAGTTCGGATCGACCTGCACGTCGGCGGTGTTGGTGTTGGACGTCGGGCTGTTGACGTCCCACAGCGTGGGCGCGCGGAAGCCCGTGCCGGCGCTGGCGCGGACCATCCAGCTGCGGTCGGGCTGGATGCGCAGCTTCAGTGCGGGGTTGAAGCTGCTGCCGAAGTCGCTGTACTTGTCGTAGCGCGCGGCGGCGGTCAGCTCGACCTCCTTCATGAAGGGCATGGCCAGTTCCGAGAACAGCGCATAGGCCTTGCGGCTGGCCGAGGTGCGCGGCACCGAGCCCTCGCCGCCGATGTGGGCGCCGGCCGAGTAGTCGGCGTTGGTGGGCCGGTCGTCGGCCTTCTCCTGGCGCACATCGGTGCCCAGGGCCAGCGACATCGCGCCGCCGGCGAGACGGCCGATCTCGCGGCTCATCTTGGCGTCCACGCCGATCACGGTGCTCTTGGACTTGCGCACCACGCCCACCAGCGAGGCGTCCTTCAGCAGCTGCTGGCCGGTGGCGTCGTTCGGGCCGAAGGGGTTGACGTTGCCGCTGCGCAGCGCGGCCAGGTACGGGTCCTGCAGCAGGTAGCCGCTGTAGTTCAGCGTGCCACGGGCCTGGGCCACGCTCAGGCCGACGTCGTAGTCCCACTGGTTCCACAGGCCCGAAACGCCGGTGACCAGGCGCAGCTGCTCGTTGGTGTTGTCGTTGACCCGGTTGCCCATGTCCAGCGAGCGGGTGGCGATCTCGGCGAAGCCGTCGCCATCCGGGTCCCAGTCGGCCGCGGTGAAGCCCAGGCGCGTCAGCAGCGCCAGCGGGAAGTAGCGGCTGCTGGTGGGCATCAGCACGTTCGGGTAGTTGCCGTTGGGCAGCACCTTCATCGCGTCGCCGCTGATCGGCGTGGGCGCGACGCGGCCGATGGTGTGGTTGCGCGCGAACGAGGCTTCGGCGAACAGCGTGGTGTTGCTGTCCAGCGCAAAGGTGCCGCGGGTGAAGAGGTCGGACTTGGTGCTGTCGGGCAGGTTGTCCACCAGCGCCGCGTAGATCGCGCGGCAGCGCTTGATGGTGTCCACGCCGTTGGGCGCCAGGTTGCCGGTGTCCTGGACCACCGAGTTGACCGGGTCGCAGGCCGCCATGTTGGCGCCCGGGTTGTCGTAGGCGCCCGGGGTGATGCCCACATCCATCAGGCGGCCCGGGAAGGCGCGGTAGGAGGTGGGGGGCAGCGAGCCCGGCACCTCGGTGGCGTGGCGCAGGTACAGGCCCTGGTCCACCGCCTTGATGCGGGTCTGCTTCTTGACGTTGCCGGTGACCAGCAGGTTGAACTTGTCAGTGCCCAGGTTGCCCAGGCCGTAGGCGACCGAGACGCCGGTCTCGCGGCCACCCACGCCGGCCTCGGTGTCGCCGTAGCGCAGCGAGATCTCGCCCCTGTCGTAGTCGCGGCGGGTGATGAAGTTGATCACGCCGGCCACGGCGTCGGTGCCGTAGATGGCCGACGCGCCGTCACGCAGCACCTCGATGCGCTCCAGCGCGGCGAAGGGGATGCTGTTCAGGTCCACCGCCACCGAGCCGCCGATCGAGCCGAAGGGGTGGCCCGCGAGGCGGCGGCCGTTGAGCAGCACCAGCGTGCTGTTCGGGCCCAGGCTGCGCATGTTGGCGTTGGAGGTGGCGTAGCCGGCGCCCTGGGTGCTGTCCGACACCAGGCCGGAGATCGCGGCGACGCGGCGCAGCACGTCCTCCACGTTGACCGCGCCGGACTGCTCGATCTGCTCGCGGCTGATGACCGTGACCGGCAACGCCGTTTCAGAGGCGAGGCGCTTGATCGACGAGCCGGTGACCTCGACACGCTGGGTGTCGGTGGCGGTCTGGGCCTGCGCGGCGGTACCGAGCAGGCCGCTGCCAATGGCCAGGACCAGGCTGGCCGCCAAAGGGGTGCGATGGAACATGGATCCTCCGTGGGTCGGGACGAGGGGCCCAGGCGGCCGGCTCATGACCGGGCGCCTGGTTCAAGCCGCCGATTCTCGGAGTGCACCCCGGGGTGTTGCCAAGCAGTTTCTGGTGTGTTGCGGGCGAGTGTCGCCCTAACGAAACACTGCTCCGGGGTTCCCCGGGGGTGCCGGCCTCACATGCTGCGCCGGTACTGACCGCCCACCTCGAAGAGGGCGCTGGTGATCTGGCCCAGGCTGCAGCAGCGCACCGCGTCCATCAGCACCTCGAAGACGTTGCCGTTCTCGATCACCGCCTGCTTCAGCCGGGCCAGTTGCACCGGGGCCTCGTCGGCGTGGCGGGCATGGAAGTCGGCCAGGCGCTGCAGCTGGCTCTGCTTTTCTTCTTCGGTGGAGCGGGCCAGCTCGATGTGCTCGGGCACCGGATCGCCCTTCGGGTTGCGGAAGGTGTTGACGCCGATGATGGGGTACTCGCCGGTGTGCTTGAGCATCTCGTAATGCATGCTCTCTTCCTGGATCTTGCTGCGCTGGTAGCCGGTCTCCATCGCGCCGAGCACGCCGCCGCGCTCGGCGATTTTCTCGAACTCGGCCAGCACCGCTTCTTCCACCAGCTCGGTCAGCTCGTCGATGATGAAGGCGCCCTGGTTGGGGTTCTCGTTCTTGGCCAGGCCCCACTCGCGGTTGATGATCAGCTGGATCGCCATCGCGCGGCGCACCGAATCCTCGGTGGGCGTGGTGATCGCCTCGTCGAACGCGTTGGTGTGCAGCGAGTTGCAGTTGTCGTAGATCGCAATCAGCGCCTGCAGCGTGGTGCGGATGTCGTTGAACTGGATCTCCTGCGCGTGCAGGCTGCGTCCCGATGTCTGGATGTGGTACTTCAGCTTCTGGCTGCGCTCGTTGGCGCCGTACTTCTCCTTCATCGCCACCGCCCAGATGCGCCGGGCCACGCGGCCCAGCACGGTGTACTCCGGGTCCATGCCGTTGCTGAAGAAGAAGCTCAGGTTGGGCGCGAAGTCGTCGATGTGCATGCCGCGGGCCAGGTAGGCCTCGACGAAGGTGAAGCCGTTGCTGAGCGTGAAGGCCAGCTGGCTGATCGGGTTGGCCCCCGCTTCGGCGATGTGGTAGCCGCTGATGCTGACCGAGTAGAAGTTGCGCACGTCGTGGTGCACGAAGTACTCGGCGATGTCGCCCATGACCTTGAGCGAGAACTCGGTGGAGAAGATGCAGGTGTTCTGGCCCTGGTCTTCCTTCAGGATGTCGGCCTGCACCGTGCCGCGCACATTGGCCAGCACCCACTCGCGGATCTTGGCGGCCTCGGTGGGCGTGGGCTCGCGGCCGTTGTCGGCCTTGAACTTGTCGATCTGCTGATCGATCGCGGTGTTCATGAACATCGCCAGGATCGACGGCGCCGGGCCGTTGATCGTCATGCTGACGCTGGTCGTGGGGCTGCACAGATCGAAGCCCGAGTACAGCACCTTCATGTCGTCCAGCGTGGCGATGCTCACGCCCGAGTTGCCCACCTTGCCGTAGATGTCGGGCCGGGCGTCGGGGTCATTGCCGTAGAGCGTGACCGAATCAAACGCAGTGGACAGGCGCTTGGCCGGCATGCCCTCGCTGACCAGCTTGAAGCGGCGGTTGGTGCGGAAGGCGTCGCCCTCGCCTGCGAACATGCGGGTCGGGTCCTCGCCCTCGCGCTTGAAGGCGAAGGTGCCGGCGGTGTAGGGGTAGCTGCCGGGCACGTTGTCCAGCATCAGCCACTTCAGGATCTCGCCGTGGTCCTCGTAGGGCGGCAGCGCCACCTTGCGGATGGTGTTGCCGCTGAGCGTGGTGTGGGTCAGCGCGGTGCGGATCTCCTTGTCGCGGATCTTCACCACGTACTCGCTGCCGGCGTAGGCCTTGACCATGTCGGGCCACTGGGCGAGCAGCTGGCGGGCGTCGGGTTGCAGGCGCGCGGCGCGCTGCTCGGCCAGCGCCAGCACGGTGTTGCGCGCACCGTTCTTCTCGGTGCTGTCCTCGGCCAGCATGCGCGCGGTCTCGGTGAGCTGCTGCACCTCGCGCGCCAGGCGCGCCTGGGCGCGGGCGCGGGCCTTGTAGCCGCGCACGGTGTCGGAAATCTCGGCCAGGTAGCGCACGCGCGCCGGCGGCACGATGGGGGTCTGGTGGGTGCTGTGGCGGGTGTCCACGCGCGGCAGCCGGCCCTCGGTCAGCGCCAGGCCCTTGGCCTGCAGTCGCTCCTTGAGCGCCTGGTACAGCGCGGTGACGCCGTCGTCGTTGAAGCGCGCGGCCTGGGTGCCGAAGACCGGCATCTGCTCGGGCATGACGGTGAAGGCCTCGCGGTTGCGCTGCACCTGCTTGGCCACGTCGCGCAGCGCGTCGGCGGCGCCCTTGCGGTCGAACTTGTTGATCGCCACCAGCTCGGCAAAGTCCAGCATGTCGATCTTCTCGAGCTGGCTGGCGGCGCCGAACTCGGGCGTCATCACGTACATCGGCACATCGACCAGCGGCACGATGGCCGCATCGCCCTGGCCGATGCCCGAGGTCTCGACGATCACCAGGTCGAAGCCGGCGGCCTTGCAGGCGGCGATGGTGTCGGGCAGTGCTGCGCTCACTTCACTGCCGGTGTCGCGGGTGGCCAGGCTGCGCATGAAGACCCGCGCGCCGTTCTGCCACGGCCCGGTGGCGTTCATGCGGATGCGGTCGCCCAGCAGCGCGCCGCCGCTCTTGCGGCGCGAGGGGTCGATGCTGATGACGGCGATGCGCAGGCGGTCGTCCTGGTCCAGGCGGAAGCGGCGGATCAGCTCATCGGTCAGGCTGCTCTTGCCGGCGCCGCCGGTGCCGGTGATGCCCACCACCGGCGCGGTGGAGGCGGCTGCGGCCTGGCGCACCGCGTCGACCATCGCAGCCTCGGCGTCGCCGTTGTCGAGCGCGGTGATCAGCTGCGCCAGCGCCCGCCAGGCGGGCTCGGTCTGGCCCTGGATCGCGGCCAGGCTCTTGGGCGCATGCGCCGACAGGCTCTTGTCGCAGCGCATCACCATCTCGCCGATCATGCCCTGCAGGCCCATGCGCTGGCCGTCTTCCGGGCTGTAGATGCGCACCCCATGCTGCGACAGCATGCGGATCTCCTCGGGCACGATGACGCCGCCGCCGCCGCCGAAGACCTGGATGTGCTCGCCGCCGCGCGCGCGCAGCAGCTCGACCATGTAGGTGAAGTATTCGTTGTGGCCGCCCTGGTAGCTGCTGACGGCGATGCCCTGCACGTCTTCCTGCAGCGCCGCGGTGACCACCTCGTCGACCGAGCGGTTGTGGCCCAGGTGGATCACCTCGGCGCCCATGTTCTGCAGGATGCGCCGCATGATGTTGATGGCCGCGTCGTGGCCGTCGAACAGGCTGGCCGCGGTGACGAAGCGCACCTTGTGGGTCGGGCGGTACTGGGCGAGGGCGCGGTGTTCGGCGGAGAGGTCGGTCATGGCAGGCTCGTCACGTTGGTTGACGTTGACGTAAACGTCAATCCGGCGATGATGCCATGTCCGCTTTCGCCGTGGCTGACAGCGGGATGCTTGGCGCAGACGGGGTTTACCCGTAGTCAATCCTGCGATGCAATGCCGCTGGTACGCTGCGGCCCATGAGCTTCCTGGCGATCGACATCGGCAACACGCGGCTGAAGTGGGCGCAGTACGCCTCGCCCCAGCCGGGCGCGGCGCTGCTGGCCCATGGCGCGGTGTTCCTGGAGACGATCGACGAGCTGGCCGAGAAGGAATGGCGCGAGCTGGCGCCGCCGCACTCGATGCTGGGCTGCGTGGTGGCCGGCGAGGCGGTGCGCCGCCGCGTGGAAGAACAGCTGGAGCTGTGGGACCTGACGCCGCGCTGGGTGGTGTCCTCGCCGCGCGAGGCGGGCCTGGTCAACGGCTACGACCACCCGGCCCGGCTGGGCGCCGACCGCTGGGTGGCGATGATCGGCGCGCGCGGCCATGTGCTGGCGCGCGGGCCGGCGCGGCCGGCGCTGGTGGTGATGATCGGCACCGCGGTGACCGTGGACGCGATCGACCGCGAGGGCCATTTCCTGGGCGGCCTGATCCTGCCCGGCCACGGCATCATGCTGCGCGCGCTGGAAAGCGGCACGGCCGGCCTGCGCGTGCCCACCGGCGAGGTCATGCCCTTCCCGGCCAACACCTCCGACGCGCTGACCAGCGGCGGCACCTACGCCATCACCGGCGCGATCGAGCGGATGCGCCGCCACCTGCGCGAGCGCAGCCAGGGCGAGGAGCCGCTGGTGCTGATCACCGGCGGCGCCGGCTGGAAGGTGGCGCCCTACCTGGACATGCCGCACGAGTTGCTGGAGTCGCTGATCTTCGACGGGCTGCTGAACATCCAGTCGCACCGGCTGGCGCTCTGATCAGCCCGGCGGCGGCTCGTCGCCGGCGCCACGGGCGCGGGCCAGGTCCTCGCGCAGTGCCTGCACCTCCTGGCGCATCGCGGCCATCTCCCGGCGGATCTCATGCAGGAACTCGCGCTCCAGGCGCCGCTCCTCGGTCTCGACCCAGGCGGTGGCGATGGCGGCGGTGATCAGCGAGAGCATGCCGAAACCCAGCATCACCACGAACACCGAGAAGATGCGCGAGGCCGGTGTGGTCGGCACGATGTCGCCATAGCCCACGGTGGCGGCGGTGGTGAAGGCCAGCCACAGGCCATCGGCCAGCGTGGGGGTGCTGGGCTCCAGCCACCAGTAGCCGAAGCCGCAGGCCAGCAGCAGGCCCAGCGCGCTCAGCAGCATGTAGGCCAGGCCGCCACGGGTGATCAGGTGCTGGACCGTCCAGACCATGCGCAGCAGGGTCAGGCCGGCCACCGCCATGCGCAGCACCAGGGCCGGGGTGGACTGCAGGCTGCTGGGGGCCGCCGCCGCCGCCAGCAGGCCGGCCACCAGCAGCAGGTCGGTCGGGTTGGCGCGCAGGTGGCTGGGGGCGTGCCGGCAACGCCGGGCCACCTGCCAGAGGTGGGCGCTCACCACCGCAGCCGCCAGCAGGTAGGCCGCATCGGCCCAGTAGCTGGGGTGCTGGTTCAGCAGCTCGGCGTAGAAGGCCGGGATGGTCAGCAACAGCGCCAGCAGCACCGGCCAGCGCCAGCGGCGCTCGGTGCGGGCGGCGGCCGGGTTGTCGCGGGGCGCTCCGGTCAGGCCCCAGGCCACGGCGCGGCGGACAAACGTGTGGGTATCGAGACTCCAGCGTGACATCCAGCAAGCTTCGCACGACCTTGCGGTCCTGGCTTGATGGTAAGCAATCGCGTCCGCGACGTATGCTGTGGTCACGATGCCAGCAGCAGGTCCAGCCGTATCGAACCAGGACATGGCCGCCTCGGCAGCGCCGCGCCCGTCCCTGGTCTGGCGGCTGCTGCTGGCCGGCGTGCGGCCCGACGACAGCGCCACCACCCGGCGCAAGATGCTGCAGGTCAACGCCGGCGCGCTGATGACTGTGCTGGCCATCGTGGTCTACAACCTGGCCTTCTGGGTGTCGGGCAATGCGGCGCTGATCTCCTCCGGCCTGTGGCAACTGCCGGCGGCCGCACTGGCACCGCTGACCTGGTGGCTCAATGCCCAGCGGCGGCTGTCGCTGGCGCGCTGGTTCGTGATTCTGCTGGCGATGGTGGATGTGCTGCTGGGCATGGGCGGTGGCCAGGGCTCGGTCACCCACATCCACGCGTATTACCTGCTGTTCGCGATCCTGGTGCCCACCATCCTGTCGACCGAGGAGCGCTGGGGCATCGCGCTGCTGGTGGCGGCCAACCTGGGCGCCTATGCAGTCATCGCCCTCGTCGGCTGGCCCGCCCATCCGGACATGGCGCTGCTGCCCGCCGCCTGGCACGAGGGCCTGATGCTGTCGATGCTGATCTCCTGCGTGCTGATCGCGGTGGCCATGACGCTGCTGACGGAGGCCGCGGTGGCCGAGAACGAGGCGCGCCTGCAGACCCTGGCCGGCACCGACGGCCTGACCGGCCTGGCCAACCGCCGCCATTTCCTGCAGGCCTTGAGCCACGAGAGCGAGCGCGCCCGGCGCGAGGGGCGCCAGCTGTCGGTGGCCATCGTCGACGTCGACCACTTCAAGCGCATCAACGACCACCACGGCCACGACATCGGCGACCAGGCGCTGGTGCACCTGGCCAGCCACCTGCGCTCGCTGGTGCGGCCCTACGACGTGCTGGCGCGCATTGGCGGCGAGGAGTTCGCGCTGCTGCTGCCCGACACCCAGCTGCGCGAAGCGGTGGCGGTGACCGAGCGATTCCGCGGCACGCTGGCCGGCTCGGCGCTGCTGATCGACGGCCGGCCGCGCACACTCACCGTCAGTGTCGGCGTCGCCCAGCTGGGCCGCCACGAGACGGTGGACGACTGGCTGCGCCGCGCCGACCAGGCCCTCTACACCGCCAAGCACGACGGCCGCAACCGCGTGCGCGTCGCGGCCTGAGCGGGCCGGGCGCTCAGAGGATGTAGCGCGACAGGTCCTGGTTGCGCGCCAGCTCGCCCAGCCGGGCGGCCACCATCTCGGCGTCGATGCGCACCGTCTGCCCGCTGCGGTCCGGGGCCTCGTAGCTGATCTCGTCGAGCAGCCGCTCCAGCACCGTGGCCAGGCGGCGCGCGCCGATGTTCTCGGTGCGCTCGTTGACCTCGAAGGCCACCTCGGCCAGCCGGCGGATCGCGTCGGCGCCGATCTCCAGCGTCACGCCTTCGGTGGCCAGCAGCGCCTGGTACTGGCGGATCAGGTTGGCGTGGGTGCTGCCCAGGATGGCCTCGAAGTCCTCGACCGACAGCGGCTGCAGCTCCACCCGGATCGGGAAGCGCCCCTGCAGCTCGGGGATCAGGTCGCTGGGCTTGGCCAGGTGGAAGGCGCCGGAGGCGATGAACAGCACGTGGTCGGTGCGCACCAGGCCGTGCTTGGTCTGCACGGTGGTGCCTTCCACCAGTGGCAGCAGGTCGCGCTGCACGCCCTGGCGCGAGACATCGGCGCCCTGGGTGTTGGCGCGCGCGGCGACCTTGTCGATCTCGTCGATGAAGACGATGCCGTTCTGCTCGGCGTTGGCCACCGCGCGGGCGCGGATCTCGTCCTCGTTGACCAGCTTGGCGGCCTCCTCGTCGGCGAGCTGGCGCAGCGCCTCCTGGATGCGCAGCTTGCGCGTGGTCTTGCGTCCGGCGCCCATCTGGCCGAACAGGCCCTTGAGCTGCTCGGCCATGTCCTCCATGCCGGCGGGCGCCATGATGTCGACGCTGGCGCGCGGCTCGGCGAGCTCCAGCTCGATCTCCTTGTCGTTCAGCGCGCCCTCGCGCAGGCGCTTGCGCATGACCTGGCGGGCGGTGTTGTCGGGCGCCGGTGCCGGCGCGACAAAGCCCAGCTCGGCGCCGCCGCGCGGCGGCGGCACCAGCACATCCAGGATGCGGTCCTCGGCGGCGTCCTCGGCGCGCAGGCGGGCGCGCTTGAGGGCGGCCTCGCGCTCCTGCTTCACCGCCACCTCGACCAGGTCGCGCACGATGGTGTCGACGTCCTTGCCGACATAGCCCACCTCGGTGAACTTGGTGGCCTCGACCTTGACGAAGGGCGCATCCGCCAGCCGCGCCAGGCGGCGCGCGATCTCGGTCTTGCCCACCCCGGTGGGGCCGATCATCAGGATGTTCTTGGGCGTGATCTCGGCGCGCAGCTTCTCGTCGACCTGCTGGCGCCGCCAGCGGTTGCGCAGCGCGATCGCCACCGCCCGCTTGGCCGCCTGCTGGCCGACGATGTGGCGGTCCAGTTCGGAGACGATCTCCTTGGGCGTCATCGTCATGGGGCCCTCCTGGCGCTGGGCGCAGCCACCTGCGGCCAGGACCGTGCGCGACTCATTCAATCACCTCGATCGTGTGGTGCTGGTTGGTGTAGATGCAGATCGTGCCGGCGATTTCCAGCGACTGCTTGACGATCTGCGCGGCGTCCAGCGTGGTGTGGTCCAGCAGCGCCATCGCCGCCGCCTGCGCATAGGCGCCGCCCGAGCCGATGGCCACCAGGCCGCGTTCGGGTTCGAGCACGTCGCCGTTGCCGGTGATGATCAGCGAGGCCTCGCGGTCGGCCACCGCCAGCATGGCCTCGAGGTTGCGCAGGACCTTGTCGGTGCGCCAGTCGCGCGTCAGCTCGATCGCGGCGCGCACCAGGTGGCCGCCGTGCTTGGCCAGCTTGTCCTCGAAGCGCTCGAAGAGGGTGAAGGCGTCGGCGGTGGCGCCGGCAAAGCCGGCGAGGACCTGGTCGTGGTGCAGCCGGCGCACCTTGCGGGCGCTGGCCTTGACAACGATGTGGCCCAGTGTGACCTGGCCGTCGCCGCCGAGCGCGACCTGCCAGCGGCCGTCGGGCCGCTGGCGTCGCACGCTGACGATGGTGGTGCCGTGGTACGAATCCATGGGTGAAATGGTAAGGGGAAGTGCAAGGCCCGCCGACCGTCACAGGCTGCCAACCCGCCTCCAGCCGGCGCCTGGGGTGGGGCCGGCCCTGAGGTCAGGCGCGACCGGCCGGCCGCGTGCGGGCCCTATGCCGCGCGCAGATGCACCGGCGCGTGCTCGCCGATGCCCATCGCGCCGAACATCGCGGCCACCAGGCGGTGCACCTCGATGAAGCTGATGTGCCGGCCCTCGCCCTTGCGGGCGATGATCCAGTTCAGCAGGTCGCCGGCGGCGATGAAGTCGACGCGGATCAGCAGCGCGCAGGAAATGCGCACCACCTGCGCGCCGCCCAGCTTGGCGTCCAGCGTCTTGAGCACCACGCCCAGGTCGCCCGACAGCTGGCCGGAGAGGTCCAGCGTGGTGACCGCCACGCCATGGTGGTGGTCGCCGCCCTGGATGGTGGTGACCGCATCGCCCACCACCGACAGCGACGAGGCGCGGGTGTTGGCCGCCGAGCTGCCCACCCGCGCGACGCAGCGGCTGGGCTCCCAGCTGGGCGGTGAGACCTCGTAGGTCACGCAGTAGTCGATCGCCACCTCGTCGAACTGGTCGGGGCGGTTGGTCAGGCGCAGCGCCTCCAGGCGGGCCATCCAGAAGCCCGGGTCGGCGTCGCGCACGCCCACCGGCGCTGCTTCGCCCAGCGCCGCGAACAGCCGGTCGGAGGCCAGCCAGCGCATCTGCAGCGGCTGCGCGGCCCACTCCCGGCACAGCCGGGTCAGCTGGTTGGCGGCGTCGGGCTGCACGCGCTGCAGCGCGGTCCAGTCCAGCACCCAGGGCTGGGGCAGCTGCAGGCAGCGGCTGGTCAGGTCGGTCAGGGCCGCGGCGTCCAGCGTGGGCGGGCAGACCCAGCCGATCTCGCTGTCCTTGGGCTGGGGCGCCAGCATGCCGCTCTGTGCGGCGTCGGCCACCAGACGCGGCAGCGAATACCACTGCGGCGGCGAGGTCTGGAAGCGGTGACCGTACTCGGCGACCAGGGTCTCGAAGCGCTGCATCTGGCCGGTGGCGCGGTACAGGTCGAACAGGGTCAGCCAGGTTTCGGCGTTCTCATGGCGGGCGCCGCCCGGGCCGACCAGCGTGACCAGAGCGCGCTCGGCATGGGCGAAATCGGCGTTGGCGAAGGCGATCACCGCCTCGTCCAGGTCGTGGTCGTGCACGACTTCCGAGACCTCGACCAGCGGCATGGTGTCGCCGTGGCGCACCTGCAGCGCGGGGGCGACGGCCTCGGTCAGCGTGGGCGCCGAGCGCAGCGCGGCCTCGTCGGCCGGCATCATCATCATCGGCCGGGTGTTCTCGTCCAGGCCGTCCACCACCATGCCGGCGGGGATGGTGGCGGCACCGTCAGGACTGGCGGTGTCCACCCGGCGGGCGCTGGCGGGTGCGGGCCGGGCCGGCACCGGGCGCACCGGCGGCGCGCTGCCCACCATCTGCTGCTCGATGGCGTCGATCTTGGCCTTGACGCCGACGTCGGCGCCGCCGGGCGGCTGGGTCGGCCGGACCTCGGAATCGTCGATGTTGGACGAGGCGTCGAGCGCCGCCGCCTGCTCGGGCGTCAGGCCCTCGCGGCGGATGCGGCGCAGCATGTTGAGCTCGCGCTTGCGGACGAAGTCGTTGCGCCGCTTGCGCTCGATCATCGCCTTGAGCTCGGCCTTCTCGGCCTCGGCGAACTGGCTGCCGCCGCTGTCGGCGCCCGGACCGACCAGCTCCCGGGTGGGCGAGGACATCATCCGCACCACCCGGCTCAGCACGCCTTTGCCTTCGTCGCGGCTGGCCATGGTGGGCGCTCCTGAACTGCTGCGCTGCCCGGCGATCAGTCGCCGAACATCTTCTGCTTGAGCTCGCGACGCTGCTGGGCTTCCAGCGACAGCGTGGCGGTCGGGCGGGCCAGCAGACGGCCCAGGCCGATCGGCTCGCCGGTTTCGTCGCAGTAGCCGTAGTCGCCGGCATCGATGCGGGCCAGCGACTGGCTGATCTTCTTCAGCAGCTTGCGCTCGCGGTCGCGGGTGCGCAGCTCCAGGGCGTGCTCTTCCTCGATCGTGGCGCGGTCGGCCGGGTCGGGGACGATCGAGGTGTCCTCGCGCAGGTGCTCGGTGGTCTCGCCGGCGTTGGAGAGCAGGTCGTCCTTGAGCGCCTGCAGCCGGGTACGGAAGAACTCCAGCTGCTTGTCGTTCATGTACTCCGAGTCGGGCATGGCCAGCAGCTCAGGCTCGCTCAGGTCGCGGCCGGCCTTGGTCTTCCAGGCGTTGGCCAGCTTGGGGTCCGCCTTGGCGGCGGGCTTCAGGGCAGTCATCGGTTCGGGGTCGGTCCGGGGGGCAGGTTTCTTGGGCGAGAAACGGTCAGAGAAGCTCGCCCGCGACACGGCGGGCGGGGCGGTGGTTCGGTCGCTGGGGCGGGCAGCAGGCACTGCCGGCTCGGCCGCAGCCTTCTTGGCGGCGGCCGGGGCCTTGGCGGCAGGCTTCTTGGCTGCCGCTGTGCTGGCGCTCTTGGCCGGGGTCTTGCTCACGTTGGTCTCCTCGCCACGTCGCTCGAACATCGAGGGGTGTTATACCCCTGTTGGCCCGGCGGATGTGGTGCAACCGCCACGTTCGGGCGCGCGGATTGTAGCGATCCGGCACTTCAACGCAGCTGACAACGCAGCCGAGGGGCGCACGATCAGGCCACACAGCCTTCCAGGCCCTGCAACAGGATGTCGCGTGGCAGGTCGATGCCGATGAAGACCATCTTGCTGGTCTTGGCTTCGCCGGGGGCCCATTTGGGCCCCAGGTCGGAGCCCATCAGCTGGTGCACGCCCTGGAAGATCACCTTGCGATCGCTCCCCTTGAGCCACAGCACGCCCTTGTAGCGCAGCATCTTGGGGCCGTAGACCTGGACGATCGCGCCCAGGAAATCCTCCAGCTTGGACGGCGACAGCGCCTTGTCGCTGCGGAAGACGAAGGACTTCACGTCGTCATCGTGGGCGTGATGGTGGGGGTGGTCGCAGTGCTCGCCGTGCTCGTGATCGTGGTCATGGTGGTGGCCGTGACCCTGGCCCTCGGTGAGGAAGTCGGGGTCGATGTCGAGCTTGGCGTTGAGGTTGAAGCCCTTGAGATCGAAGACCTCGGTGATCGGCACCTCGCCGAAATGCACCGCGCGCTGCGGCGCGCGCGGGTTCATGTGCTTGAGGCGGTGCTGCAGCGCGGCCAGGTGGTCGGCGTCGACCAGGTCGGACTTGCTGATGAAGATCTGGTCGGCAAAGCCCACCTGGCGGCGCGCCTCCTGGCGGTCATTGAGCTGCTGCTCGGCGTGCTTGGCGTCGACCAGGGTCAGCACCGAATCCAGCAGGTAGCTCTCGGCCACCTCGTCGTCCATGAAGAAGGTCTGGGCCACCGGGCCGGGGTCGGCCACGCCGGTGGTCTCGATCACCACGCGGTCGAACTGCAGCTCGCCCTTGCGGCGCTTCATCGCCAGGTCGGCCAGCGTGGAGCGCAGGTCCTCGCGGATCGTGCAGCAGACGCAGCCGTTGCTCATCTGGATCACCTGCTCGTTGGTGTCCGAGACGAGGATGTCGTTGTCGATGTTCTCCTCACCGAACTCGTTCTCGATGACGGCGATCTTCTGGCCGTGCGCCTCGGTGAGCACGCGCTTGAGCAGGGTGGTCTTGCCCGAGCCGAGGAAGCCGGTCAGGATGGTGGCGGGGATCAGGCCGTTGGACATGGGGTCGGGGATCAGGTGGGCAGGCGGGGCAGATGGGGGCGCCCCGCACGGGTTCAAGGGGCCGCCACTCTGAGCCCGCAGGATGGGGCTGTCAAGCACTGTCAAACGGATCGGGTATTCTCGGACCATTCCCACTGCCGGCACACGACGTGTCCGAACCGCCTTCCCCACGACCGCCGCGCGGTGGTCGTCCGGCCACCGCTGACAAGCGGGGCCTGTTCGAGCGCCTGGTCGAGTTCGTCCTGCCCGGGCCCGACTCCAAGGCCGAGCTGATCGAGACCCTGGCCGAGGCCGAGCAGCGCGAGCTGATCGAGCCGCAGTCGCGCGCCATGCTCGAAGGCGTGCTGCGCATGGCCGACATGGCGGCCGGCGACGTGATGGTGGCCGAACCCCGCATGGACGTGCTCGACATCGACGCCCCGTACGAGGAGCTGCTGGCCATGGTGATCGACACCGGCCACTCGCGCTTTCCGGTGATCGAGGGCTCGCGCGACAACATCATCGGCATCCTGATGGCCAAGGACCTGCTGAAACTGCAGCGCGCGCCCGAGCTGAACCTGCGCACGCTGCTGCGACCGGCGGTGTTCGTTCCGGAGAGCAAGGGCCTGAACGAGCTGCTGCGCGACTTCCGCTCCAACCGCAACCACCTGGCCATCGTCATCGACGAGTTCGGCTCCACCGCCGGGCTGATCACGATCGAGGACGTGCTGGAGGAGATCGTCGGCGAGATCGAGGACGAGTTCGACGAGGCCGATGCCGCCAGCGGCGTCTACACGCTGGCCGACGGCAGCCTGCGGGTGGCCGGCGACGCCGACATCCGCACCGTCAACGAGGCCTTCGCGGCGCAGTTCCCCGAGGACGCCTTCGACACCATCGGCGGCCTGCTGGCCCATGAACTGGGCCGGGTGCCGCGGCGTGGGGAATCGGTGGTGCTGGGCGGCTTGGACTTCAACGTGATGCTCACCCGCGGCGGCGCCGTGCGCTGGTTCCGCGTGCGGCGCCTGCCGGCCGACGCCGCCCACACCGCGTGACGCTCTCGTCCCGGCAGGCCCTGGCGCTGGCGGCGCTGGCGGGCGTGGTCCACACCGCTTCTTTTGCCCCGCTGAACGCGTACTGGCTGCAGCCGCTGGCGGTGGCCGCGCTGGTGCTGCTGTTGCGCACGGCCACGCCAGGCCAGGCCTTTGTGCGCGGCTGGGCCTTCGGCAGCGCCTGGCTGGCCAGCGGCCTGTGGTGGCTCTACATCAGCATGCACGACTTCGGCGGCCTGCCGGCGCCGCTGGCGGCGGCCGCGGTGGGGCTGCTGGCGCTGGCGCTGTCGCTGTACCTGGCGGCGGCGATGGCGGCCTGGGCGCGCTGGCGCAGCGGCCGGCCGATGGCCGATGCGGCGGGTCTGGCCGGCCTGTGGCTGCTGGCCGAGCTGGCGCGGGCGCAGTTCCTCACCGGCTTTCCCTGGATCGCCTCGGGCTATGCCCATGCCGACGGCCTGCTGGCGGCGCTGGCGCCCTGGGGCGGCGTCTATGCGATGGGGGCGCTGGCGACGCTGCTGGCCGCGCTGCTGGTGCTGGGGCGAGGGGCCTCGGCCAACGCCTGCCGCCTGCTGGCGATGGGGTTGCTCGCGGGCCTGATGGCCTTGCCGCAGCACTTCACCGAGCCGGCTGGCGAGCTGACGGTCAGCCTGCTGCAGCCGGCGGTGCCGCAGGACCTGAAGTTCGACCCCGAGCGCCTGGGCGCCAACATGCAGGCGCTGCAGCAGCAGCTGCATGCGGCGAGCGGCGCGCTGGTGGTGACGCCCGAGTCGGTGCTGCCGATCCCGCGCGACCTGCTGGACGAGGGCTACTGGGCGGGCCTGACCGCGCCCTTCCGGCAAGGCGACCGGGCGGCGCTGATCGGCACCTTCGTGGGCAACGAGCGCGACGGCTTCGTCAACGCGATGGTTGGCGTGCAGCCTGGCGCCAGCCCCGACTACGAATACGGCAAGCGCCACCTGCTGCCCTTTGGCGAGTACATCCCGCCGGGCTTTCGCTGGTTCGTTGACCTGATGCGCATTCCGCTGGGCGACCAGGCCAGCGGCCACCATGGTGCGTCCTTTGCGGTGGCTGGCCAGCGGGTGCGGCCCCTGATCTGCTACGAGGACCTGTTCGGCGAGGACTTTGCCGACGCGGTGGTCGGCCCGCAGGCCGCCACGCTGCTGGTCAATGCCAGCAACCTGGCCTGGTTCGGCCGCTGGATGGTGCAGGACCAGCACCTGCAGTTCTCGCGCCTGCGCGCGCTGGAATTCCAGCGCCCGCTGGTGCGCGCCACCAACACCGGTGCCACCGCGGTGATCGACCACCGCGGCGTGGTCACGCAGCGCCTGCCCGCCTGGCAGGAGGGCACGCTCGACGCCACCGTGCAGGGCCGCCGCGGCGACACGCCCTATGCGCGCTGGCTGGCCGCCTGGGGCCTGTGGCCGCTGTGGGGACTGGCGGCCGCGCTGCTGGGTGCGATGCGGATGGGCGCGCTGCTGGCCGGGCGCCGCCGGGTCGCCCCGTAGAATCAAGGGTTTTCCCATCACGATGGACACCGTGCGCCCGGGCGCGCGGTGCGCGACCGGCCGATGCTCACCTTCCAGCAACTCATTCTCCGCCTCCAGGACTACTGGGACGCCCAGGGCTGCGCCCTGCTGCAACCGTACGACATGGAAGTGGGTGCGGGCACCAGCCACACCGCCACCTTCCTGCGCGCGCTGGGCCCTGAGCCCTGGAAGGCCGCCTACGTGCAGCCCAGCCGCCGCCCCAAGGACGGCCGCTATGGCCAGAACCCCAACCGCCTGCAGCATTACTACCAGTACCAGGTGGTGCTCAAGCCGGCGCCGGCCAACATCCTCGAGCTCTACCTGGGCTCGCTGGAGGCGCTGGGTTTTGATCTGAAGAAGAACGACGTGCGCTTCGTCGAGGACGACTGGGAGAACCCCACGCTGGGCGCCTGGGGCCTGGGCTGGGAGGTCTGGTTGAACGGCATGGAGGTGACCCAGTTCACCTACTTCCAGCAGGTCGGCGGCATCGACTGCAAGCCCATCACCGGCGAGATCACCTACGGCCTGGAGCGCCTGGCCATGTACCTGCAGGGCGTGGAGAACGTCTATGACCTGCAGTACGCCCCCGGCGTGCGCTACGGCGACGTGTTCCTGCAGAACGAGATCGAGCAGAGCACCTACAACTTCGAGCACAGCAACGTCGAGTTCCTGCTGCACGCCTTCGGCGCGCACGAGGGCAATGCGCAGCAGCTGATGCAGGCGCAGCTGGCGCTGCCGGCCTACGAGCAGGTGCTCAAGGCGGCGCACACCTTCAACCTGCTGGATGCGCGCGGCGCGATCAGCGTGACCGAGCGGGCGGCCTACATCGGCCGCATCCGCAACCTGGCCCGCAGCGTGGCGGCCAGCTACCTGGACAGCCGCGCCCGCCTGGGCTTCCCGATGGCCCCCAAGGCCTGGGCCGATGAAGTGATCGCCGAGCTGGCCGCCAAGGCCGAGAAGGCCGCCAAGAAAGAAGCAGCCTGAACACCATGAGTCACGCCAACCTCCTCGTTGAACTCTTCGTCGAAGAACTGCCGCCCAAGGCGCTGAAGAAGCTGGGCGAGGCTTTTTCGTCGGTGCTGGCCGCCAGCCTGAAGGCCCAGGGCCTGGCGGCGGCCGATGCCGCGGTCACCTCGTACGCGTCGCCGCGCCGCCTCGCGGTGCAGGTCGCCGGTGTGGCGAGCCAGGCCGCTGACAAGGCCCAGCAGATCAAGCTGATGCCGGTGGCTGTGGCCCTGTCCGCCGATGGCCAGCCCACGCCCGCGCTGCTCAAGAAGCTGGCCGCGGTGGGTGCCGACGCGTCGGTCGTGCCGCAGCTCAAGCGGCTGCCCGACGGCAAGGCCGAGGCCCTGTTCCTGGACAGCGTGGTACCCGGCGCCAGCCTGGCCGAGGGCCTGCAGAAGGCGCTGGACGAAGCGATTGCCAAGCTCCCGATTCCCAAGGTCATGACCTACCAGAAGGCCGACGGCTGGAGCGACGTCAAGTTCGTCCGCCCGGCGCACCGCCTGATCGCGCTGCATGGCGAGCAGGTCGTGCCGGTGCAGGCGCTGGGCCTGAGCGCCGGCCGCGAGACGCTGGGCCACCGCTTCGAGGCGACGGTGCCGGTGGTCCAGATCGAGAGCGCCGACAGCTACGCCCGGCAACTGCGCGAGCAGGGCGCTGTGATCGCCAGCTTCGATGAGCGTCGCGCCGAGATCGTGCGCCAACTCACCGCCGCAGCGGCCAAGGAAGGCCTGACCCCGATCGAGGACGAGGCGCTGCTGGACGAAGTCACCGCGCTGGTCGAGCAGCCCAATGTGCTGACCTGCCACTTCGAGCAGGCGTTTCTCGACGTGCCGCAGGAGTGCCTGATCCTGACGATGAAGGCCAACCAGAAGTACTTCCCGTTGCTGGACGGCCACGGCAAGCTGACCAACACCTTCCTGATCGTCAGCAACATCGCGCCGGCCGATGCCAGCGCGGTGATCCAGGGCAATGAGCGCGTGGTGCGCCCGCGCCTGGCCGACGCCAAGTTCTTCTTCGACCAGGACCGCAAGAAGACGCTGGACAGCCGCGTGCCGGGCCTGGCCAAGGTGGTCTACCACGGCAAGCTGGGCACCCAGGGCGAGCGCATGGAGCGCGTGCGCGCGATCGGCCACGCGATCGTCAACCAGCTGCGCATGGCCACCGTGCCCTTCACGGTCGAGGCCAAGGATGAGTTCGATGTGCTCGACTCCAAGGTGCGCGAGGCCGCCACGCTGGCCAAGTGCGACCTGCTGACCGACATGGTGGGCGAGTTCCCCGAGCTGCAGGGCATCATGGGCGGCTACTACGCCCGCGCCGAGGGCCTGCGCGACGGCGTGGCCATCGCCATTGAGGACCACTACAAGCCGCGCTTCGCCGGCGACGCGCTGCCGCGCAACCACAGCGGCACCGTGGTGGCGCTGGCCGACAAGCTGGAAACCCTGGTGGGCCTGTTCGGCATCGGCCAGTTGCCCACCGGCGACAAGGACCCGTTCGCGCTGCGCCGCCACGCGCTGGGCGTGATCCGCATCCTGGTCGAGAAGAACCTGCCGCTGGATCTGTCCGAGCTGCTGAAAGCCGCCGTGCCCTGCTTCGGTGAGCTGATCCAGGACCCGAGCGAGGCACTGGCCGGTTTCTTCGCCGACCGCCTGGCTGTCTCGCTGCGCGACCAGGGCTACAGCGCCCAGGAGGTCGACGCGGTGCTGGCGCTGGCGCCGCAGCGCCTGGGCGACATCCCGCGCCGCCTGGAGGCCGTGCGCGCCTTCGCCGCGCTGCCCGAGGCCACCTCGCTGGCCGCGGCCAACAAGCGGGTGGGCAACATCCTGAAGAAGATCGAGGGCGCGCTGCCCACCGCAGTCACCGACGCGCTGCTGCAGGAGCCCGCCGAGCAGGCGCTGGCCGCCGCGATCGCCCAGGTGCAGCCGGTGGCCGACCGCCTGTTCGAGCAGCACGACTACGCCGGCTCGCTCAAGGCCCTGGCCGCGCTGAAGGCGCCGGTCGACGCCTTCTTCGACGGCGTGATGGTCAATGCCGACGACGCCGCACTGCGCGCCAACCGCCAGGCGCTGCTGAACCGCCTGCACCAGGCGATGAACCGCGTGGCCGACCTGTCGCGCCTGGCGGCCTGACACCGCACCGCCATGCAAGCGCCCAAGCTGATCATCATCGGCCGTGACGGCATCCTCAACCGCTTCCGCGACGACCACGTCAAGGATCCGGCCGAGTTCGAGCCGCTGCCCGGGGCGCTGCAGGCCGTGGCCCGCCTGAACCATGCCGGCTGGCATGTGGTGGTGGCCACCAACCAGGCGGGCATCGGCCGCGGCATGATCGACATGGCCGCGGTCAACGCGGTGCACCGCCACATGATGAAGCTGCTGGCGGCGCAGGGCGGGCGGCTGGATGCGATCTTCTTCTGCCCGCATGCCCCCGAGGACGACTGCGCCTGCCGCAAGCCGCTGCCCGGCATGATGCGCGAGATCGGCGAGCGCTATGGCGTCGACCTGGCCACGGTGCCGATGGTGGCCGACACCCTGCGCGACCTGCAGGCCGCCCAGGCCGCCGGCTGCCGCCCGCACCTGGTGCGCACCGGCCGCGCGGCCCTGGTCCACGAGGCCGAGCTGGCGCAGTGGCAGCAGACCGTGCCCGGGACCGTGGTGCATGCCGACCTGGCGGCGCTGGCCGAGCACCTGCTGGGCGGTGGCGCAGCGCCCGTTTCCTCCTGAATCCCGTCATGCAACGTCTGTCCTGGCTGCTGCGCTCGTCGCTGTTCTTTCTCTGGCTGGTGGTGACGGTGATCCCCTGGGCCACCTTTGTCGTGCTGGTCTCGCTGTTCGTCAGCTCCACCACGCTGTACTGGATCTGCGCCGGCTGGCTGCGCCAGGCGATCTGGGCGGCGCGCTGGATCTGCGGCGTGCGCTGGCGCGTGCAGGGCATGGAGAACGTGCCGCCCGCCAGTGACGGCCAGGCGGCCGTGCTGCTGGCGCCCAAGCACCAGAGCACCTGGGAGACCTTTGCCTTCCCGATGCTGATGCCGCACCCGCTGGCCTATGTGTTCAAGCGCGAGCTGCTGTGGATCCCGTTCTTCGGCTGGGCCATCGGCAGCCTGGACATGATCCACATCGACCGCAGCCGCCGCTCCGAGGCCTGGCGCAAGGTGGCCGAGCAGGGCCAGCGCATCATGGGCAAGGGCAGCTGGGTCATCATGTTCCCCGAAGGCACGCGCACGCCGCGCGGCAGCCAGGGCGACTACAAGACCGGCGCCAGCCGCCTGGCCATCACCACCGGCGTGCCGATCGTGCCGATCGCGGTGGCCTCGGCGCGCTGCTGGCCGCGCAAGAGCTTCCTGCTGCGTCCGGGCGTGATCGAGGTCTCGATCGGCCGGCCGATCCCGGTGCAGGGCCGCCAGCCCGATGAGCTGATGCGCGAGGTCGAGGCCTGGATCGAGGCCGAGATGCGCCGCATCGACCCCGAGGCCTACGCCGCCTGAGCCTCGTAGAATCGGCGGCCATGCCCACCCCGATGGCCGACGCCTGGCAGCTGTCGCTGTTCGACGCCCCCGAGCCGGCGCCCGCGCCCGGCGCGTCCGCGCCGGCTGCCGCCGGGCCCGTGGCCGTGCCCGCCTCGGTGGGGGCTGCACCCGCATCCGCACCAGCACCGGCTCCGGCGCCCAGCGCCGACTACCGCCACCCCCAGGCCGATCGCTCGCTGCGCCTGGGCGAGTGCCTGGTGGCCTACCAGCTGCGCCGCGCGCGGCGCAAGACCATCGGCTTCATCGTCGACGGCGACGGCCTGGTGGTCAGTGCGCCACGCTGGGTGTCCTTCGGCGAGATCGAGGCCGCGCTGCGCGAGAAGGCCACCTGGATCCTGCGCAAGCTGGCCGAGCAGCGTGACCGTCGCCGCCGTGTCGAGGCCGCCCGGGTCGAATGGCGCGACGGCGCCGGCCTGCCCTTCCTGGGCGAGACCGTGATCCTGGTGCTGGACCCGCGGGTGGCCGGCGCCCAGCTCAACACCGGGGGCCAGGCGCTGCCCGGCGTGCCGCGGCTGACGCTGCACCTGGGTCTGCCGCAGCAGGCCGAGCCGGCGCAGATCCGCGACCTGGTGCAGAGCTGGCTGCAGCGCCAGGCGCGCCGAGTCTTCGAGGAGCGCTGCGCCCACTTCGCCCAGCGCCTGGGCGTGACGGTGCGCCGGCTGTCGCTCAGCGCCGCCCAGACGCGCTGGGGCAGCGCCTCGCACGACGGCTCGGTGCGGCTGAACTGGCGCCTGATCCATTTCGGCCTGCCGGTGATCGACTACGTGGTCGCCCATGAGCTGGCCCACCTGCGCGAGATGAACCACAGCCCGGCCTTCTGGGAGGTGGTGCGCTCGGTCGTGCCCGACTACGAGCAGGTGCGCGGCAGCCTGCGCGCCGAGGTGTTACCGCCGCTGTGAGGCCGGCACGGGCGGGCGCATCCCCCCAAAGAGGGATGGCGCAGCGCAGCATGTCTTGGCAAAGTGACACCTGATTCGCTGTCATCAGCTCTCCAAGAGCGGGCGAGGTCCAGGGAGGATCGTGTGACACCACACATCAACGCCGATGGTCACCCCATCGGCGTTTTTTTTGCCTCGGCACGCCACAGGGGCCATGGCGTAGACTTCCGTTGACGTGAACGTCAACCAGCGCCCATGAGTCCAGCCCGCCCTGCCACCGCCGTCCGCCCCCGGGCTCCCGTCGATGACGCGGGCACCCGCACCTTCACGATCACCGAGCTGGCCCAGGAATTCGACATCACGCCGCGCGCGATCCGCTTCTACGAGGATGTCGGCCTGCTCGAGCCCGCCCGCAGCGGCCGCAACCGGGTCTACACCCACCGCGACCGCACCCGGCTCAAGCTCACGCTGCGCGGCAAGCGCCTGGGCCTGTCCCTGCTGGAGATCAAGCAGCTGGTCGACATGTACGACTCCGGCACCGACGACCGCCCCCAGCTGGAAGCCTTCCTGCTGGTGCTGGGCGAGCACCGCCGACAGCTGGAGCAGCAGCTGGGCGACATCGAGGTCACCCTGGCCGAGATCGGCCAGCATGAGGCCCGCTGCCGCAGCCTGCTGGGACTGGCCGTGCCGGCCCGGCGCCGCCGCACACCGCGCGGCGGGTGAGCTCTGCCGGTCGTCCGGGCTGCGTAGACAGCCAGGACCGACCCTCAGGAGTTCGCCATGACCGACCGCCGCCCCGTTCGCGCCGCTGCCCTTGCCGCCGCCCTGCTGCTCGCCACGCCGCTGCTGCGGGCGCAGACCGCCGATTTCCAGAACCAGGGCAACTCGCTGCAGTACAGCAGCACCCCGGTCAACCGCCTGGTCGTGGCCAATGTGCAGTCCAAGGTCGGCGTCAGCCTGGAGCGGCTGACGCTGATCTCCGGTGAAGGCCACGAGGACAAGAAGATCACCGCCGGCCTGCTGGCGGGCGCGGCCACGCTGCTGTCGATGCGGGCCGGTGGCGGCATCGGCGGCGCCGGCGGCATCGACTTCGCCGACCGCGAGCCGATCGAGGACCACCTCAGCAAGGACGACGCGCGCCGCATCGGCGAAGAGGCGCTGGCCATCGTGGTCGAGAAACTGCGCGCCGCCGGTGTCGCGGTGGACGGCCCGGAGAAAGTGGCGGCCGCGCCCTTCATGGCCGAGGCCAAGGGCGAGAGCGAGGTCAGCACCGACTCGGCGCAGGACAAGGGCAGCCTGTTCCGCAAGGCCTACTACTACGGCTTCTACTGCACGCCGGTGGCCGGCCTGAAGTACCGCAAGCCCGGCATGTTCGAGGGCATGGGCGACAGCGACTACTACCCCAAGGCCCGGGCGGCCGCGGGCGCCCCGGGCGCGCTGGACCTGACGATCGCGTTCTACAACGACAAGAAGGTGTTCGGCCTGCACGAGTTCCAGGCCCGCGTCTGGGGCCAGGTCAAGGGCCGCGACGCCGACGTGCCGATGTACGCCGAGCTGCTGAAGAACAAGGACGACTTCACCGTGCCCTCGGGCGGCAAGGACACCCTGGCCTACTGGCAGGCGATGCGACCGAAATTCGAGGCCCTGGCCGGCGCCTTCGCCGCCCGCCTGGCCAAGGCCATGCCGCCCGCTGGATCCTGACGCCGCCAGCCCGCTACAATTGACGTTTACGTCAACGTCAATGGGCGGGCCGGTTGACCCTGCCACCCGGCGTTGCCACTCGCCGGCACGGGGTGCGCTTGCGTACACTGCCGCGCGGGATTGATGCGATGCAGCATGGGCTGCGTCCTGCCCGGCAGGAGATGGTTTCGTGAGCACCCAGCTGACCGAGCTGTTCGACAGCAACCGCGAATGGGCGCGCCGCACCGAGCAGCGCGAGCCCGGTTTCTTCAGCAAGCTGCTGGAGCAGCAGACCCCGCAGTACCTGTGGATCGGCTGTGCCGACAGCCGCGTGCCCGCCAACGAGCTGGTCGACCTGCTGCCGGGCGAGCTGTTCGTCCACCGCAATGTGGCCAACGTCGTGGCCCACTCCGACCTCAATGCGCTGTCGGTGATCCAGTTCGCGGTGGAGGGCCTGAAGGTCCAGCACATCATCGTTGTCGGCCACAGCAGCTGCGGCGGCGTGCGCGCGGCGCTGAACGACCTGCGCCTGGGCCTGGTGGACAACTGGATCCGCCACGTCAAGGACGTGCGCTGCAAGCACGAAGCCCTGCTCGACCGCGTGGCGCCCGAACAGCGGCTGGACGCGCTGTGCGAGCTCAACGTGCTGGAGCAGGCGCGCAATGTGTGCGACACCACCGTGGTCCAGGACGCCTGGGCGCGTGGCCAGGCGGTGGTGGTGCACGGCTGGGTCTACGGCCTGCACAACGGCCTGCTGGAAGACCTGCGCATCACCGCCGCCACCGCCGAGCAGGTGGCCCCAGCCTACCGCGCCGCGCTCGACGGCATCATCAACCGCTACAACGCAGCCTGAACCAGGAGACTCTCCATGGCCGATCCGATCGTCATCGCCTCCGCTGCCCGCACGCCCATCGGGGGCCTGCTGGGCGACTTTGCCAGCCTGGCCGCCTGGGAGCTGGGCGGCGTGGCCATCCGCGCCGCCGTCGAGCGCGCCGGCGTGCCCGGTGACGCGGTGGACGAAGTGCTGATGGGCAACTGCCTGATGGCCGGCCAGGGCCAGGCCCCGGCGCGCCAGGCGGTGCTCAAGGCCGGCCTGCCGCAGAGTGCCGGCGCGGTCACGCTGAGCAAGATGTGCGGCTCGGGCATGCGCGCGATGATGTTCGCCCACGACATGCTGGCCGCCGGCTCGGCCACCGTGATGGTGGCCGGCGGCATGGAGAGCATGACCAACGCGCCGCACCTGATGTTCGCCCGCAAGGGCGTGAAGTACGGCGCCGCCCAGCTGTTCGACCACATGGCGATGGACGGCCTGGAGGACGCCTACGAGCGCGGCAAGGCGATGGGCGTGTTCGCCGAGGCCTGCGTGGCCAAGTACGGCTTCACCCGCGAGGCGCAGGACGCCTACGCGATCGCCTCCACCACCCGCGCCAAGGCCGCCAACGAGGACGGCCGCTTCGACTGGGAAATGGCCCCGGTGTCGCTGCCGGGCAAGGGCGGCGAGGTGCTCGTCAAGCACGACGAGCAGCCCTTCAAGGCCAAGCTCGACAAGATCGCCGGTCTCAAGCCGGCCTTCAAGAAGGACGGCACGATCACCGCCGCCAACGCCAGCAGCATCTCCGACGGCGCCGCCGCGCTGGTGCTGATGCGCGAGAGCACCGCCCGCGCGATGGGCGTGACGCCGCTGGCCCGCATCGTCGCGCACGCGGTGCATGCGCAGGCGCCCGAGTGGTTCTCCACCGCGCCCGCCGGCGCGATCGAGAAGGCGCTGAAGAAGGCCGGCTGGAGCGCGCAGCAGGTGGACCTGTGGGAGGTCAACGAGGCCTTCGCCGCGGTGACCATGGCCGCGATGCACGAGTTCCAGCTGCCCCACGAGATCGTCAACGTGCACGGCGGCGCCTGCGCGCTGGGCCACCCGATCGGCGCTTCGGGTGCGCGCATCGTTGTCACGCTGCTGGGTGCGCTGCGGGCGCAGGGCAAGAAGCGCGGCATGGCCTCGCTGTGCATTGGCGGTGGCGAGGCGACGGCGCTGGCCGTGGAGATGCTGTGAGCGGCCTGACCCGTCTGCAGCCATGATCCGCGACCCGCGCTCCGGCCGCTGCCACCCGACGCTGGTGCATGGCCGCACCCTGGTGGCGCTGCTGCTGCTGAGCCTGGGCCTGCTGGCGGCGCTGCGCTGGAGCGGCGCCGATGCCGGCTTCGGTGCCACCGTGCTGCAGCGGCCCTTCGACGAGCGCATCGACGGCTATGACCCCGGCCAGGCGCTGGCGGTGATGGCCGGCATGGACACGCTGCAGTACCGCGCCTACCTGCGCTACCGCCTGCTGGACCTGCTGTTCCCGGTGGTGCTGGGGGCGCTGCTGGCCGGCAGCCTGTGCGCGCTGGGCGCACCGCGCCTGGCCCGCATGGGCCTGCTGGCCGCCGCGGTGGACACGCTGGAGAACCTGATGCTGTGGTACCTGATGCTGCAGGACAACGCCAGCGCCGGCCTGGTGCAGGCCGCCAGCGCGCTGACCCAGCTGAAATGGGTGGTCTACGGCCTGACGCTGGGCGTGCTGGGCGTGGTGGCGGCGCAGCGCGTGCTGCGCGGCGCCAGTGCGCGGGGAGTGCGTGGTGGCTGAGTCGGTGCTGGTGGTCGGCGCCTCGCGCGGCATCGGGCTGGAGCTGGTGCGCCAGTACCGCGCCGACGGCGCCACCGTGGTGGGCACCGCGCGCGACGACGCCGGCCTGGCGCGCCTGCAGGCGCTGGGCGCGCACGCACTGCGCATCGATGTGACCGAGCTGACCAGCGTGGCCGGCCTGGCCTGGCAGATCGACGGCCAGGCCTTCGAGCGGGTCTGGGTCAATGCCGGCGTCTACGGCCCCTCGGGCCTGAACGCGCTGCAGGCGCCGGGCCGAGAGGATTTCGACCAGGTGATGCGCACCAACGTGCTGGGCCCGATGCAGGTGGTGCCGCAGCTGGTGGACGCGCTGGCGCCGCAGGCCCGGTTGGGCCTGGTGACCTCGCGCATGGGCTCGATCGGCCTGCGCACCAACGGCAACGGCTGGCTCTACCGCGCCAGCAAGGCCGCCGCCAACTCGGTGCTGCGCGACCTGGCCTTCGCGCTGGAAGGCCGGGCTGTCTGCGCCGCCTTCCATCCCGGCTGGGTGCGCACAGACATGGGCGGCGCCGGCGCCGACCTGTCGGTCGAGCAGAGTGCGGCCGGCCTGCGCGCGGTGCTGGCCGGCCTGACCCCGGCCGACCACGGCCACTTCTTCGACCAGGACGGCCAGGCCCTGGCCTGGTGACGCGCCCACCCCGACAACGGAGACCTTTCCCATGCTGCTCAGCGAAGACCACCGTGCCGTGCAGGACGCCGTGCGGGCCTATGTCCAGGACCGCATCGCGCCGAACGCCGCGCGCTGGGACAAGGACCACCACTTCCCGGCCGACGAACTGAAGGGCCTGGCCGAGCTGGGCTGCTACGGCGTGGCCGTGCCGCCCGAGTACGACGGTGCCGGCCTGGACTACCTGGCGCTGAGCCTGATCCTGGAAGAGATCGCGGCGGGCGACGGCGGCACCTCCACCGTGGTCAGCGTCAACAACTGCCCGGTCTGCTCGATCCTGATGGCCTTCGGCAACGAGGACCAGAAGCAGCGCTTCCTCAAACCCCTGGCGCGCGGCGAGATGCTGGGCGCCTTCTGCCTGACCGAGCCGCATGTGGGCTCGGAGGCCGGCGGCCTGCGCACCACCGCCACCCGCGACGGCGATGAGTACGTGCTCAACGGCGTCAAGCAGTTCATCACCAGCGGGAAGCACGGCGACGTGGCCATCGTGATGGCGGTGACCGACAAGGCCGCCGGCAAGAAGGGCATCAGCGCCTTCCTGGTGCCCACCGCCACGCCCGGCTACATCGTGGCGCGGGTCGAAGAGAAGATGGGCCAGCACAGCTCGGACACCGCGCAGATCGTCTTCGAGAACTGCCGCGTGCCGGCCGCCAACCGGCTGGCCGACGAGGGCATGGGCCTGAAGATCGCGCTCAGCGGTCTGGAGGGCGGGCGCATCGGCATCGCCAGCCAGAGCGTGGGCATGGCGCGCGCGGCGTTCGAGGCGGCGCTGCGCTACAGCAAGGAGCGCGTGGCCTTCGGCCAGCCCATCTTTGAACACCAGGCGGTGCAGCACAAGCTGGCCGACATGGCCACGCAGATCGAGGCCGCACGCCAGCTGATCTGGCACGCCGCCAGCCTGAAGGATGCCGGCCAGCCCTGCCTGAAGGAAGCGGCGATGGCCAAGCTCTTCGCCAGCGAGATGGCCGAGCGCATCTGCTCGGCCGCGATCCAGGTGCACGGCGGCTACGGCTACCTCAGCGACTTCCCGGTCGAGCGCATCTACCGCGATGTGCGGGTGTGCCAGATCTACGAGGGCACGTCCGAGGTGCAGAAGATCCTGATCGGCCGCGCCCTGGCTTAGGCCGCTCAGCAGCCACGCCAGAGGGTTGCCGCGGTGGCGCCGTGTTCAGCGGTGCTTCAGCTGGCTGCGGCTGCGCGCTCGCGGGCGATCAGCTCGTCGATGATGCGCCGCGCCTGCACGCCGCCGCCGTCGATGTTGAGCTTGAGCAGGCCGCGCTCGGGCCAGGCCTGCAGGTTCTGCTGCTGGCGCTCCAGCATCTCCAGGTCCTCGCTGAAGATCACGTGCTGGCCGTTGCGGATGGCTTCGGTCAGCGCGGCGTCGTCGGCCTTGAAGTGGCGCGCCATGCCCCAGAAGTACCAGCAGCTGCCGTCGGTCTCGGGCGTGATGTAGTCGACCACGATGGCCGAGGCCTTCTTGTCCACCGGCGCCTCGAAGCCGCCGTGGCCTTCCAGCGCCACGCCCACATCGATCAGCACATTGCTGGGCGGCTGGAAGCGGCAGATCTGCCAGCGGTCGACCGTGGCGGTCTTGTCCATGCCGTTGGATTCCATGGCCATCTGCCAGAACGGCGGCGCCTTGATCTTCTCCATGTAGCGCTCGGTGACCACCAGGCCGTCGACCACGCGGGTGGCCACCGGCGCCTCGTCGATCTCCTTCTGGCCGATGCTGCTCGAGTGCACATAGGTCTCGTGCGTCAGGTCCATCAGGTTGTCGATCAGCAGCCGGTAGTCGCAGCGGATATTGAACAGGCCGCCGCCCACCGCCCAGTCGCTGCGGCCATGCCAGGCGGGCACCGGGATGTCCTCTTCCCTGGCCAGCGCGGCGTCGCCCGGCCACAGCCAGACAAAGCCGTAGCGCTCGGCCACCGGGTAGCTGCGGATCGCGGGGAAGCCCTTGACGCGCTGGCCCGGCATGCTCACCGTGCGGCCGTTGCAACCCATGGCCAGGCCGTGGTAGCCGCACACCAGGTTCCCGTCGCGCACGAAGCCCAGCGACAGCGGCACGCCGCGGTGCGGGCAGAAGTCTTCCACCGCGCCGATCACGCCCTCGCTGTTGCGGAAGAAGGCGATCGGCTGGTTGCAGATGCGGCGACCGAGCGGCTTGTCGCTGCCGATCTCATCGGGGCGGGCGACCACGTACCAGGCGTTGAGCGGGAACATCGGGGCTGTCTCCAGGGTTGTCAGCTTGAATTGGATCCAATTCTGCACTTGTGAGCTATCATCCGTCAATATGACCGATCAATTGGATCCAATTGAGGCTGAGGAACCCGCGGGCGGCAGCGTGCTGGCGCGGCTGCGCCAGCGCATCATCCGCGGCGAACTGCCCCCCGGCACCCGGGTCACCGAGGACGCGCTGGCCGAATCGCTGGGCGTGTCGCGCACCCCGGTGCGGCTGGCCTTGCGCAGCCTGGAGCAGGAGGGCCTGCTGACCAAGACCGGCAAGCGCGGCCTGGTGGTGCGCGCCTTTTCCACCGACGACGTGATGTGCGCGGTGGAAGTGCGCGGCGCGCTGGAAGGCCTGGCCGCCCGCCGCGCCGCCGAGCGCGGGCCCGATGCCCCGCTGCTGGCCGCGCTGGATGAGGCCGTGCAGCGCGGCCGTGCGCTGCTCGCCAAGGGCCATCTGGTCCCGGCCGACGTGGCCGACTGGGGCGCGCTCAACAGCGACTTCCACGCCGCGCTGGTGGCGGCGGCCGGCAGCCCGGTGATCGCCGACGCCATCGCCCGCAACAACCACCTGCCGTTCGCCTCGGCCGACTCGATCACGCTGGACATCGGCGCGCTCGACCGCGAGTACGACAAACTCCGCCTGGCCCAGGTGCACCACGAACTCGTGCTGGATGCGCTGCGCCAGCGCGAGGGCGCCCGCGTCGAGGCCCTGATGCGCGAACATGCCTGGATCGGCGTGCGCTACGGCCGCCTGCTCTGACTGACCCACCCACCCAACGCCATGACCACGCTCACCGTCCTGATCGCCGCCAAGACCGATGTCACCGCCGATGTCTGCGCCCTCGAGTTGCAGCCCACCGACGGCCAGCCGCTGCCCGCCTTCACCGCCGGCGCGCACATCGATGTGCATCTGAGCGGCGGCCTGATCCGCCAGTACTCGCTGTATGGCGCACCCGCTGACCGCAGCCGCTACCGCCTGGCGGTGCTGCGCGAGCCGGCCTCGCGCGGCGGCTCGGTGGGCGTGCATGGTCTGCAGGCGGGGCAGACGCTGACGATCTCGGCACCGCGCAACGCCTTCCCGCTGGCCGCCAGCGGCGGCGCGCTGCTGCTGGGCGGCGGCATCGGCCTGACGCCCCTGCTGGCGATGGCCGAGCAGTTGCATGCCGAGGGCCGGCCGTTCCAGCTGCACCTGAGCGTGCGCACCCGCGACCGCCTGCCGCTGGCCGCGCACCTGGCGGCCGTGCCCTGGGCGGCGCAGGTGGTGGTGCATGTCGATGACGAGCCGGCCACCGCGCTGGACATCGCCGCCGTGCTGCGCGCTGCCAGCCCCGACACCCACGCCTACGCCTGCGGCCCCGCCGGCTACATCGCCTGGGCGCGTGCCGCAGTGCAGGCGGCGGGCTGGTCTGACGACCGCTGGCACAGCGAGTCCTTCACGCCGCCGGTCATCAACCACAGCGCCGACGGCCCGTTCGAGATCGAACTGGCGCGCTCGAAGCGAGTGATCACCGTGGCCGCCGACCAGACGGCGGTGCAGGCGCTGGACGCCGCCGGCGTGGCTGTCTCCACCTCCTGCGAGCAGGGCATCTGCGGCACCTGCCTGACCCCGGTGCTGGGCGGCACGCCCGACCACCGCGACGCCTACCTGACCGATGACGAACTGGCCGCCGGCAACTGCTTCCTGCCCTGCGTGTCGCGCTCGCGCACCGCGCGGCTGGTGGTGGATCTCTGAGGCGCGGTCGTCAGGCCAGCGCCACGCGCTGGCCTGGCGCGATGATCGGCGGTGCCGCGTTCAGCGTCTCGATCGCGAAGTCGGCCGCTGCCTTGTAGCGCGCCATGAAGGCCTCGCGCTCCTCACGCGGGACGACCTGGTCGATGTGCTCGAAGACGCCGCCGCAGCGCTCGTCCACCAGCCCCAGCAGACCGAAAGGCCCGGCGCCGCGGTTGCGCAGCACCAGGGCCGAGATGTCCGCGCACAGGCGCTCGTCATAGGCGCGCAAGGCCTGCGGGCCGACGCCGTGGGCCAGGAACTGCGCGCCCAGCACGCGGGCATCGACGATCGCCTGGCTGGCCCCGTTCGAGCCCACCGGGTACATCACATGCGCGGCGTCGCCCAGCAGCGCCACGCGGCCGTCCACCCAGGTGGGCACCGGGTCGCGGTCGATCATCGGGTACTCGTAGACCTCGCTGGCGCCGCGCAGCATCGCCGGCACGTCGAGCCAGGGGTAGTTCCAGCCCTCGAAATGGTGGATGAACGCCTCCAGCGCCACGCGCCGGTTCCAGTCGCCCTGGCGCCAGCCGCCCTGGTTGTCCACGGTGATCTCGGCGATCCAGTTGATCGTGGCCAGACCGGTGGCCGGGTCGGGCGGCGAGATCGGGTAGAGCACCACCCGGTGCCGCAGCGAACCCAGCCCCACGAAGGACGCGCCGGTGCGCACCGGCACCCCCGGCGTGGTGCCGCGCCACATGATGGCGCCGCCCCACTGGATCGGCGGCTGCGCTGGGTGCATCTGTGCCCGCACGGCCGAGTGCAGGCCATCGGCGGCGATCAACAGGGAGCCTGCCAAGCTGGTGTGCTGGCCATCGCGGGTCTCGATCAGCGCGGTGACGCCGGCCTCGTCCTGCCGGTAGCCCACCACCCGCTGGCCCAGGCGCACGGCATCAGGGCCCAGGCGGGCCTTCACGGCCTCGAACAGCAGCATCTGCAGCTGCCCCCGGTGCACCGCGTACTGCGGCCAGCGGTAGCCCGCCAGCAGTCCGCGCGGCTCGGCATACACCTCGTTGCCGTTGCGCCCCACCAGCGCCCACTCGCGCGCCTGCAGGCCGATCGTGTCCAGCAGCGCATTGCCAAAACCCAGCTCGTGCAGCTCGCGCACCGCGTTGGGCTGCAGGTTGATGCCCACCCCCAGCGGCTGCAGCTCAGGCACCGACTCCAGGACCACGCAGGGCACGCCGATCTGGTGCAGCGTCAGCGCGGTGGCCATGCCACCAATGCCGCCGCCGGCGATCAGCACCGGACGGTGGGAGGACGAGGGAGCAGCATCTGCAGACATGCGCGGATTGTCCCTGCTGCGCCCGCCGGTCCGGCTCGGGGATGGCACCACCCAGCGTCCGTCTGGCACGTGCCTCATGGCAGTGCAAACCCTGCGTTGACAGGCCCCCGGCGGGGCGCCAAGGTCCGGCCGTCCGCACCGCGCCCGACGAAAGGCTGTCGCCATGCACGCCACGCAACGTGAACACATCGCCACCGTGATGGAAGTGGCCGGCCACGGCGTGCATGCGCGTGCGGCGCAGCACCACGAGCAGATCATCCGCGATTCCTGGCACCGCTGCGTTCACCAGCACGGGCTGGACCCCACGCGCATGCAGGAGGCGGTGATCCTGCCGCAGAGCCAGTTGCGCCAGCACCAGGACCAGATGGAGGCCTTCCTGCACATCGCGCGGCATGGCCTGGAGACGCTGTACCAGCATGTGGCCGGGCTGGGCTATGTGGTGCTGCTGACCGATGCCCGCGGCGTGACCGTCGACTTCATTGGCGACCTGCAGATCGAGCCCAGCCTGCGCAAGGCCGGCCTGTACCTGGGCGCCGACTGGAGCGAGCACCACGCCGGCACCTGCGGCGTGGGCACCTGCATCAGCACCGGCGAGGCACTCACGGTGCATCTGGACGACCACTTCGACGCCACGCACATTCCGCTGACCTGCACCACCAGCCCGGTGTACGACGCGAGCGGCCGGCTGACGGCGGTGCTGGACATCAGCGCGCTGCGCTCGCCCGATCCCAAAGGCAGCCAGGCGCTGGCACTGCAGCTGGTCAAGCTCTATGCGCAGCACATCGAGAACGCCAACTTCCTGTACCGCTTCAGCCGGGACTGGGTGCTGCGCCTGTCCACGGCGCCGCAGTTCCTGGACGTCAACCCCGAGTACCTGATCGCGCTGGACGCCTCGGGGCGCGTGATCGGCCACAACCGGCGCGCCCAGCACGCCCTGCAGATCGATGCGCGGCAGCCGCTGGTTGGGCAGGCCTTCGACACGCTGTTCGAGGCGCGCTTCGAGGACATTGGTCGCTTCGTGATGGCCCAGCCCTCGGACCAGCGCGCCGTGATGCGTGCCGGTGGCCGCGAGCTGCTGTTCCTGTCGGCCACGCCACCGCCGCCACGCCCGCCGCTGACACCGGGTCAGCCCGAGCGCCCGGTCCCGGCGCCGCTGGCGGCACTGAACCTGGGTGACCCGGCGCTGGCCCGGCAGATCGAGCGCGCGGCGCGGCTGGTGAACTCGCCGGTGAGCCTGCTCATCACCGGCGAGACCGGCTCGGGCAAGGAGTACTTCGCCAAGGCCGTGCACGCCAGCAGCGAGCGGCGCGCGCGGCCGTTCGTGGCGGTGAACTGCGCCGCCATTCCCGAGACCCTGATCGAGAGCGAACTCTTCGGCCACCTGCCGGGCAGCTTCAGCGGCGCCGCCACCAAGGGCAAGCGCGGCCTGGTTCAGGAGGCCGACGGCGGCACGCTGTTCCTCGACGAGATCGGCGACATGCCGCTCGCGCTGCAGGCGCGGCTGCTGCGCGTGCTGTCCGAACGCGAGGTGCTGCCGGTGGGCGCCACGCGGCCGGTGGCGGTGAACATCCGCGTCATCGCGGCCACCCATGCGCCGCTGGAGGACCTGGTGCGCGCCGGCCGCTTCCGCGACGACCTCTACTACCGCATCAACGGCGCCCACATCAGCCTGCCGCCGCTGCGCGAGCGGCGCGACCTGGCGGCCCTGATCCAGCGCCTCCTGCAGGGCCGTGCCCTGGCGGCCGACGCGCTCGCACGGCTGCTGGCCTACCGCTGGCCCGGCAACCTGCGGGAGCTGAAGAACGTGCTGGACTGCGCCACCAGCGTGGCGTCGCCCCACGGGCCGATCGGGCTGACCGACCTGCCGGAGCTGCCCGGGCTGGGCACCGCGGACCGCACACCAGCGCCGTCGCCCGCACCCGCCACAAGCGGCGGCCCGCTGCTGGCCGAGCTGCAGGCGGCGCACTGGAACATCACCCTGGCGGCACGCCGCCTGGGCGTGGCCCGCATGACGCTGTACCGGCGCATGAAGCGCGCCGGCATCGTCCCGCCCAACCAGCGAGACTGAGGCCACGGCCCGTGGGCCTGTGACAGCTGTCACGCCACCCGGGTGTGACAGGTGGCTCAGCGGCCCCGCGACGTGACATGCGGGTTGGCCCGAGGTGCGCCAATGCCGACAAGCACTTGCGATGGCCCCGCGGCGCGGCACGGGTCTTGAGTAGGTCTGCGCGGATCGATCCATCCCGAGATCGACAAGCCCGGAGACTGTTTTCATGACCGACCCGACTCCCTCCGCCGACGCCCGCCGCTGGCTGGCCGACTTTGGCGCCGCACTGGCCCGCCAGGACCTCACCGCCGCCACGGCGCTGTTCGGCGACGACGCGTACTGGCGCGACCTGGTGGCCTTCACCTGGAACATCCGCACCCAGGAAGGCCCGGCGGCCATCCGCGAGATGCTGGCTGCTCGGCTGGCCGACACCGCGCCCACGGACTTCGCGCTGGACGGCGAGGCCACCGCGGCCGATGGCATCACCGACGCCTGGTTCACCTTCGAGACCCGGGTGGCGCGCGGCCGCGGCCACCTGCGCCTGCGGAATGGCCAGGCCTGGACGCTGTTGACCACCATGGTCGAGCTCAAGGGCTTCGAGGAGAAGAAGGGCCCGCGCCGCATCAAGGGCGCCGAGCACGGCGTGCACCCCGGCCGCAAGACCTGGCTGGAGCGCCGGCAGGAAGAGCAGGCCACGCTGGGCTACACCGAACAGCCCTATGTGGTGATCATCGGCGGCGGGCAGGGCGGCATCATGCTGGCCGCGCGGCTGCGCCGCCTGGGCGTGCCGACCATCGTGGTCGAACGCAACGAGAAGCCCGGCGACAGCTGGCGCAAGCGCTACAAGAGCCTGTGCCTGCACGACCCGGTCTGGTACGACCACCTGCCCTACCTGCCCTTCCCCGACGACTGGCCGGTGTTCGCCCCCAAGGACAAGATCGGCGACTGGCTGGAGATGTACGCCAAGGTGATGGAGCTGAACTACTGGGGCAGCACCACCGCGAAGAAGGCCAGCTTCGACGAGGCCACCGGCGAGTGGACCGTGGTGGTGGATCGCGCCGGGCAGGAGGTGGTGCTGCGGCCCAAGCAACTGGTGTTCGCGCTGGGGGTTTCGGGCTACGCCAACGTGCCGAAGATCGCCGGCGCCGAGACCTTCCTGGGCGAGCAGCACCACAGCAGTCGCCACCCCGGGCCCGAGGGCTACCAGGGCAAGAAGGTGGTGGTGCTGGGCAGCAACAACAGCGCGCACGACATCTGCGCCGCGATGGTGGAGCAGGGCGTGGACGTCACCATGGTCCAGCGCAGCAGCACGCACATCGCGCCCTCCGATTCGCTGATGGAGCTGGCGCTGGGCGGCCTGTACAGCGAGCAGGCGGTGAAGAACGGCATCGACCACCACACCGCCGACCTGGTGTTCGCCAGCGTGCCCTACAGGATCATGCACACCTTCCACATCCCCGTGTACGAGGAGATGAAGAAGCGCGACGCCGACCTGTACGCGCGGCTGGAGAAGGCCGGCTTCATGCTGGACTTCGGCGACGACGGCTCGGGCCTGTTCATGAAGTACCTGCGCCGCGGCTCGGGCTACTACATCGACGTGGGCGCCAGCGAGCTGGTCGCCAACGGCAGCATCAAGCTCAAGAGCCGGGTCAACATCGAGCGCATCAACCCGAGGAGCGTGACGCTCAGCGACGGCACCGAACTGCCGGCCGACCTGATCGTCTACGCCACCGGCTACGGCTCGATGAACCAGTTCCTGGCCGACCTGGTGTCCCCCGAGGTGGCCGACCGCGTGGGCAAGGTCTGGGGCCTGGGCAGCGGCACCACCAAGGACCCCGGCCCCTGGGAAGGCGAGCTGCGCAACATGTGGAAGCCCACGAACCAGGCCAACCTGTGGATCCACGGCGGCAACCTGCACCAGAGCCGCCACTACAGCCAGTTCCTGAGCCTGCAGCTCAAGGCCCGCTACGAAGGGCTGGACACGCCGGTGTACGGACAAGCGCCGGTGCACCACCTGCGCTGACGGCCTGCCTCCTGGCCGACACGCCGCCGCATCTGTGGCGGCGTGTCGGCGTCTTGCACAGCAGCTCAGCCGTGTTCACCCGCGCTGAGTGGCGCCTTGGCTCTGGTTGCAACATTCGGCCCCACCCACTGAGGACAACCTAGTGCTGGCACAGGGCTGGGGACAGACGCGGCCAGTGGTGCTGAGGATGCCTCGACGCGCCTGTCCCTGTGCGTGGTCGTGCCGCGGACCATCCTCTACGCTAGGGATGAAACGGTCGCGGTACAGCCTTAGGCTACTGTCTCGTTCAGCTACCCGTCACAGCCCGCTCAGGTGGGCAATTTTGGAGATCGAGACATGGGAATGGGCACGGTCTATTGGGGCGCTCACGGCGCCGTGGCAGCCAACGCAGCGCCGATCGCGTTGATGCTGGGAGATTCCTGGTTCTGGTATCCGATCGACAACCTGGCTATCGAAATCCAGGCGGGCTTCGAGAACAACGACTTTGTCGTCATCGGCAAGAACGGCGCCGAGGCGGCGGAGTGGACCACGAAGCTGCGCAAGGACATCGATTTCGCCTTCAAGATGTACGGTGCCAGCGTGCAGGCGTTGATGCTGTCCGGCGGCGGTAACGATATCGCTGGCACCGCAGACTTCCTCCGTATCCTGGCGGACGACTGCTCCAAGGCGACCACGGTGCAGGATTGCTACCGCCTGGGACAGCCAGAGGCCATCATGGCGTCAATCATTGGCGCCTACCGCGCCGTGATCCTGTCGTTCCGGGCTTACAACGCCAACGCCACTGTGTTCTGCCACAACTACGACCATGCCTGGCCCACCGGCAAGGGCCTGTTCGGACCCGCGGACTGGCTGAAGGTACCCATGGAGAAGGCCAAGGTGCCCAAGGCGTTACGTCGTGATGTCTTCAAGGATCTGGTCGCACGGCTGCGTGCCGCACAACTCTTGCTGGCCAAAGAGAAAGGTCTGGGGCCCGTGGTTGCCATCGCGAGTGCCGGCACGATGCCTGAGGACGATGGCAGCAAGGACCAGTGGTGGGCCAACGAACTGCATCCCACCCCCAAGGGCTTCAAGCTGCTGGCCAAAAAGGCCTTCATCCCCGCGCTGAAGAAGGTCGTCACGCTCTGAGGGCGCGGCCCCGGCGGGATGCTGTGCCGGCGTAACCCGACTGGGGGACACCACCCGACTGTGTGCCGAGCATGCTGTGCCTGAGGCCGCATACTCCAGCGGTTGCCAAAGGTGCCGGCCCTCATGCGTGTCTTCCTGTCCTCCACCTCCGTGGACCTTGATGAACATCGGCGGATCGTTGACGACACCTTACTTCGCCTGCAACAGCAGCCGGTGGTGATGGAGCGCTTCGGGCCATTGCCCGGTGCGCCCGTTGATGAGTGTGAGCGTCTGGCCGCCTCGGCCGATGTTGTGGTGTGCGTGGTTGCACATCGCTATGGCTATGTGCCCGAACCTGGGAAGGGTAGCATCACGCGGCGCGAGGTCGAGGCGGCGCGGCGGGCTGGCAAACCGGTGTATGTATGGATCGTCGACGATGCCTTTGACTGGATACAGCCAAAGGAACCGGACGGGCTGATGCAGCTATATGGTCTGGGCGACGAAGCCAAGGAGCGGTATGTGGTCGAGGCTGAGAAGGCCTTGGGCGACTTCAAAGCGTGGCTGCGCAAGAACTTCATCACTGAGAGCTTCACGACGCCTGATGACCTGGGACGCAAGGTCGCCACCACGCTGGCTAAGGTTGCTGCGCAGCGGGACGAAGGCGTTAAGCTGTCTGCGCCCGTAAGGCCCCCCGAACTGCGCATCGTCCACGCCCTGCAGCCAGCCCCGCATTTCAGTGGTCGGACGGCTTTGTTGAATGAGCTCTCGGTCTGGGTGGACGACATCGCGTCGCCCGACCGCCTGCGGGCGCTGGTAGCAGCGGGTGGCACCGGCAAGACCGCAGTGGTGGAGCAGGTGATCAGATCGCTGCAGCAGCGCTGGCCCCCACCCGGCGCCGGCAGCGTGCTGGTCTGGTCCTTCTACGAGAAGCCCGAGGCCGATTCCTTCCTGCGCGAATGCGCCCAACTCTTCCTGGGCGAGGCCGACGACGCCCCAGCCGGCGGCCGGCTGGAACGCCTGCAGCGCGGCCTGCGCGACGGCCGCCCGCACCTGATCGTGCTCGATGGCCTAGAGCGGGTACAGGCTGAGGCCGGCTCCGGCCTAGTGCGGGGCGAGTTGGTGGACCACACGCTGAAGCTGCTACTGCAGGCCATCGCTGCCGGCCTGGGGCGCACCCGGGCCTTGGTGACCTCGCGCTTTGCGCTGACCGACCTGCGGGACTGGGAAGGCCATGGCGTGGTCCAGACGCTGCTGGAGGATCTGGAGCCTGCGGCGGCCCGCCAGGCACTGCGTGGCTGGGGCGTGCTCGGCCGCGATGAGCAACTCGACGCGGTGTGCCAACAAGTGGGCCAGCATGCGCTGTCGGTGGCGGTGATCGGCTCCTACCTCGCTCACTTCGAGCAGGGGCGCATCGAGGCCGCCGCCTCATTGCGGCTGGACGAGGTGGCGACGGACGATCCCAAGGCGGCCAAGCTGGCGCGCGTGCTGGGCTTTTATGCCGAGCGTCTACCGGCGGAAGAGCGCGAACTGCTGGCCCGGCTGTCAGTGTTCCCCCGCGGCATCACGATCGACCTGCTGGGGGCGCTAGTCGATGCCGGCGGTCAGGTGGCCGGCGTACTGAGTCACGCCAAGCCGGCGTTGGCGCGTCTGTTGACGCGGCTGGTTGAGCGCGGCCTGGTATTCCGCTATTCCGGGGCTGGGAGTACCGACAACTGGACCGCACACCCCTTTGTGCGCGAGCGCTTCGCGGCACTGCTGGGCTGCCCGAAAGAAGCGGTGTTCAATGTAATGGCTCGGCATGTTGGCCGAGGACTAGATGTCCGGCCACAAACAATGCCGGAATCGCCGGACATGCTGGACCGATACGAGCAGCTGATTGAGGCCACTCGTCTGGCGGGTCGAGAGCAGGAAGCGTTTGATCTCTTCTGGTTCGGCTTGGGTGCTGAAGACCATTTGGCAAAGAAACTCGGCGAATATGAGCGCGCGTACCGCATTCTGCGTACCTTCCTGCCTGCTTCTGGTGACCCAAGGGACTTCGGAAGTGGCTTGACCAAGAGTGACCAATTGGCTGGACTCACCGCCCTGGCGCAGGCGGCATATCTACTGGGGCGATTGCAGGAGGCTGCTGCACTTCGGCAAGTCGATGATGCTCGGAGTCGGCAACATCCTGACGCATTGGGGTATTGCATCGGTCTACACAGCACATGCGAGGTAGCAGTGAGCCTCGGGCGCCTAGCCGACGCGCGTGTGGCGGCTACTGAGGCATGCCATCAAGCGGAGGGTGCGGGTGATAGAACACAAGAACTCAACTCGCTCGCCAATCGGGCAATGGTGCGACACCAACTGGGTGATATCGCTCATGCACTGGTCGACTTTTCCCGCGCGACTGCGCTGGAGAGCTGGCGTCTGTTGTACTCGACTCGTGGTCAGCTTCACGCGCGTCACCATCTGGACCTGGGCCGAATCAAAGCAAGCGAGACCATTGTCCTGGCCGGCCTTGAGATCTCGCGGCGCGGAGGTTGGAATTTCGAGATCCCGGGTTGGCAAGCTATGCTCTCCCGTCTTGCTCTGGCCCGCGCCCAAGACCCCAGCCCATTCATCGCCGACATGCGCGCCTGGACCGCACGTACCGGCGACATGCAGTGGATCATCGAGGCCCACACACTGTCCGCTCAGTCGGCGCTTGTCAGAGGTGACCTGGGCACCGCGCAAGCCGAAGCCGACGATGGTTTGCGACAGGCCCGGCTGTGCGGCTACGGCCTGAAGCTGATCGAGCTGTTGATCACACAGTCAGCGATCCACCTCGCCCGACCGGACCCGCAGCGCGCCCTGGCCGCCGCGCGCGAAGCCCTGGACCTGGCCACTGCGCCACACTGCGGCTATGCCTGGGGCGAAGCCGACGCCGCCCACGCCTGGGGCCTGGCCTTCGAGGCACTTGGCCAGCTCGAGCAGGCGCAGCGCGCGTTCCGGCAGGCGCTGGCGGTGCGCGAGCGCATCGAGCATCCGCAGGCCGAGGCCACGCGCACCGCGCTGGCACGGTTGACCTGACGCCCTAAGATTCATCCAACCAGGCCGGGATGTCGCGCTGCTGGTGCAGCACGCGCCAGACGTCGATGTGGTCCTCGCGCTCGACATAGAACACCAGGTAAGGAAAGCGACTCAGCGGCCAGCTGCGCAACTCCGGTAGCCCCAGCGCATGGGCGTAGCGCGAAGAGCCGGTCGCCGGGTGACGGGCGATGTGCCCATAGGCGGTCTCCAGCGCGTCGATGAACTGCAGCGCGACCCGGTCGTTCGCTTCCTGCAGGTAGAAGTCGATCGCTGCCTGGACGTCCTGGTTCGCCAGCGTTCGCGGAACGACGCGACGCACCTTCACGCGCGGCTGCGGCGCCCGACCTGCTTGCGCAGCGATGCGAAGTACGCACCGTCGGCCTCGGCGGCGACTGGGGCTGTGGCGCCGGCCAACAGCAGGCCGCGCAGCTGCAGCCGCTCCTGGTCTCGACGGATCAGCTCGCGCACGTACTCGCTGCTGGTGCCGAAGCCGCGGTGGCTGACCTGCTCGTCGACGAAGGCCTTCAGCGCTTCGGGCAGGGAGATGTTCATCGTGCTCATGATCTGATGCTAAACACGATGGCAAATTTTGGCAAACCGGGCGCCCGGACGGCCCTCACCGCGGCAGATACAGCCGGTCCGAATAGGTGGCCAGGTACTCCGGCTTGTAGGCCACGAAGATCGCCACCACCATGCCGGTGAGGAAGGCATCGCCCCAGGCGGCCAGCCAGCGGCCCAGCATCAGGTCGCTGGCGCTGAGGCTGTCGGGCACGCCCGTCCAGGCCATGGCGGCGGCGCCGGCCAGGGTCAGCGAGAACAGCGAGGCGAAGAAGCCGCGGCCCAGGATGTAGACCATCAGGTGGTGCGGCAGCCAGCGGCGCACGCCGGCCCCCAGCACCAGGGCCAGCGTGCCGGGCACCACGCCCAGCCAGACGGCGCGGGCCAGCGTGGCCTCGGGGCCGAGGCCGGTCATGGTGCCGGCCACCACGGCCACCACGGCCACGCCCAGCATGGCCAGGGGCCAGCCCGCCATCAGCACCAGCAGGCAGGCGCCTGAGAGCGGTTGCGCCAGCGGGATGCGCGCCACGTGGTCGGCGCTCCACAGCCAGGGCATCACCGCCCACCAGGCCAGCCAGGGCCAGGGCGGGCCACCGGCGGCCACCCCGCGCCAGGGGCGCAGCCACAGGGCCAGCACCAGCGCAACGGCGGCGATCGGCAGTTCCAGCAACATCGCGTGATGCTATCGGCCGCGCCGCCGTGCCGCGTGACGGCTGTCAATCGCCGGCAGGCGCCCTGTGGCGTTTTGCGCAGCGCTTCGGGCCTCACCTCATGACGCTGGCGGGCCTGCGCGCTATGGTGGGCGCCATGAATCTGCGTGCCCCGATCCAGTTCTGGTTCGACTTCTCGTCGCCGTACTCCTACATTGCCAACGAGTGGATCGATGCGCTGGCCGCGCGCCACGGCCGCACCGTGCAGCGCCACGCCATCCTGCTGGGCGCCACCTTCCAGGCGGCCGAGCTGAAAAGCCCGGTGGCCTATCCGCTCAAGCGCGAATACTCGCTGCGCGACTTCGCCCGCTCGGCGCGCTTCGAGCGCGTGCCCTATGTGCCGCCCGAGGTCTTCCCGATCGCCACGCAGAACGCCGCCCGCGTCTTCTGGTGGCTGCACGACGACGGCGGCCCGGAGGCCGCGGCGCGCTGGGCGCGCAGCGCCTTCCGCGCCTTCTTCACCCGCGGCGTCAACCTCTCGGAGCCGGTCGCGCTGAAGGCGCTGTGCGCCGAGTCGGGCCTGGACGCCGACGCCGCCGAGGCCGCCTGGAACGACCCGCTGTGGAAGAACCGCCTGCGCAGCGCCAACGAGGCCGCCATTGCCGGCGGCGTCTTCGGCGCGCCCTTCTTCATGGTCGATGGCGAGCCCTTCTGGGGCAATGACCGCAAGCCGCAGCTCGAGCGCTGGCTGGCGGACGGCCCGTTCTGATGACCGCCGAGGAGCGGCACCTGCAGCCCTGGCAGGTGATCGTCGGCGGCATCTGCGCGCTGGTGCTGACCCTGGGCCTGGCGCGCTTTGCCTTCACGCCGCTGCTGCCTTCGCTGCAGGCCCACACCGGGCTGGGCGATGCGGCCGCGGGCGTGCTGGCGGCGGTCAACTACGCGGGCTACATGAGCGGCGCGCTGCTGGCCGCGTGGATCGATTCGCCGCAGTGGCGCCATCGCCTCTATGGCTGGGGGCTGTGGGTGGCGGTGCTGGGCACCGCGGCCACCGGCCTGGCCGCCTGGTACCCGGGCTGGCTGCTGCTGCGCTACCTGGGCGGGCTGTGCGGTGCGGCGGGCATGCTGCTGGGCTCGGGCCTGGTGCTGGGCTGGCTGATGCGCGCCGGGCGGCGGCCTGAGCTGGGCCTGTACTTCATCGGCATCGGGCTGGGCATCGTGGTCTCGGCGCTCAGCGCCTGGGGCTTCACGCGGCTGTGGCCCGACGACTGGCGGCCGCCCTGGCTGATGCTGGCGGTGGTGGGCGCGGTCTTCCTGGTGCCGGCCTGGCGCTGGCGCCCGCCGGTGCCGCCAGCGCCGGCCAGCGTGGCCGATGACGGCAGCGGCCCCTCCAGGCGCTGGCTGATGACCATGGCCGGCAGCTACTTCGCGGCCGGCTGGGGCTTTGTGATCAGCGCCACCTTCACCGTGGCCATCGTCGAGCGCGAGCCGGCACTGGCCGGGCAGGGGGCCTTCATCTGGGCGCTGGTGGGCATTGCCGCGATGCCCGCGGTGGCGCTGTGGGACCGCGTGGCGCGCCGCCTGGGCGAGCAGCGCGCGCTGCTGCTGGCCTTCGGGCTGCAGACACTGGCGGTGATCGCGCCGGCGCTGTCGGGCTCGCTGGGCGCGGCGCTGCTGGGCGCGCTGGGCTACGGCGCCACCTTCATCGGCATCGTCAGCCTGACACTGGCGCTGGCCGGGCGGCGCGCGCCGCGCAACCCCGGCAAGGCGATGGCGCGGCTGACGCTGAGCTACGGCGCCGCGCAGGTGGTGGCGCCGGCGCTGGCCGGGGCAATGGCGCAGGCCAGCGGCCGCTTCACTGGCGCGCTGTGGCTGACCGCGGCGGTGATGGCCGCGGGCATGGCGCTGCTGGCGACGCTGCCAGCCGAGTGATCAGCCCTTGATGGCCTGGGTCACCGCGGCCAGGCGCTCGCCGAACTTGGCAGCGGTGGCCAGATCGCCCGGCACCATCTCGTCCACCGAGGCGTCCGACGGCGTGCTGGTCATCAGGCCGCCCGAGGAGCCGACGAAGTTGATGTCGTCGCGGGTGGCGGCCTTGCTGTTGCTGGGCATCATGCCGGTGCCCACCCACAGGCCGCTGTGCTGCATCGCCAGCGTCATCATGTAGTGCAGCGTGCTGTGCTTGTCGCCGTTCATCGTGGCCGAGTTGGTGAAGCCGGCGAACAGCTTGTCCTTCCAGGCCTGGGTGAACCAGGGCTTGCTGGAGGCGTCGGCGAACTTCTTGAACTGCCAGCTGGCCATGCCCATGTAGGTGGGCGAGCCGAAGACGATGGTGTCGGCGGCCGCCAGCGTGTCCCAGCCGCCTTCGGGCAGGTCGCCGTTGGCGTCGATGGGCAGCAGCGTGGCGCCGGCGGTGGCGGCGATGGCCTGGGCGATCTTGGCGGTGTGGCCGTAGCCACTGTGGAAGACGATGACGATGCGGGACATGGGACATCCTTTCGATGGGCGGCGGCCCGACGGGGCTGCCAATGAACGCATCGTCGGCCAGGCGACGGACCGGGTGGTGCGAAGCGCTTGGCGGCGACGTTCAAGCCGCTTGAATGGTGCCGCCGGGCCGGCGGCTGCCTATACTGGCTTGGATGAACACCCGCCACTGCGCTCGATCTGGCGCCCGCACCTGGCCGTGGCTGGCGCTGATCGGCGCCGGCATGGCCAGCGCCGCCCTGGCGCAGAGCAACCCCAACCTGCGCGACCCCACGCAGATCAAGCCGCCCAGCGCACCGTCGCAGCTGGAGCGCGACGGCCTGCGCCTCGCCCAGCCTGACGCGGGCTCGCGCCGCGAGTTGTTCACCGCGCAGGGCCTGCGCTTCAGCTTCATGGACCCGTCCAACACCGCGCAGTTCGTGCGCCGCCTGGACGGCGGTCTGCGCGAGGCCTCGGTGCAGGTGCTGCGCGCCGAGCCGGCCTGGCAGCGGCTGTTCCTGCTGCGCGCCGACTGCCGCGATGCGCGCATGTACTTCGGCCCCGAGGCGGGGCCGGTGCAGCTCAAGCCGGTGGAGGCGGGAAGCCTGGGCGCGCAGCTCTACCAGGACCTCTGCGCCGACTGACTCACAGCCAGCCCAGGTCGGCGGGTCGCGCCTGCGGGAACACCCGCGCCAGCCGCTCGGCCGACAGGCCGTACTGCCGAGCCCACAGGCCGGCCAGCAGCGGCCGGTAGTCGTTGAGCACCGGCCAGTCGCGGTTCTGATGCAGGGTCTGGGGCGACAGCCGCCGCTGTTCGCCGGCGATGCGGCCGCCGCGCAGCGCGCCCCCCAGCAGCCAGCAGACGCTGCCGTGGCCATGGTCGGTGCCGCGGGTGCCGTTCTCGCGCCAGGTGCGGCCGAACTCGCTGGCCACCAGCACCGTGCAGCGCTGCCAGGCGGGGCCCATCTCGGCCGCCAGCGCGCTCAGGCCGGTGGACAACTCGGCCAGCCGGGTGGCCAGCACGCCGGTGGCGGCGCCCTGGTTGGCATGGGTGTCCCAGCCGGCCACATCGACAAAGCCCAGCGCCACCCGCTCGCGCATCAGGCGGCCGATGCGCCGCGCCTCGGTGGCGAAGGCCGAGGCGGCCACCGCGCGGCGACCCGGGTCCATGGGTTCGGCGGCCATCTCGCGCATCACCTCGCCGCGCGTGACCAGGCCTTCCTGCACCGCGGATTCCAGCGGGTGGCCGGCGTACAGGCGCTGCAGCTGGGCCATCTGCTTCTCGTCCAGCGCCGGCCGGCCGACGTTGCGCAGCGAGACATTGCCCACCGGTCCGGCGCCCTGCATCACCAGCGGCAGCTGCTCGGTGAAGGACATCAGCTCGCGGCCGGCCTGCTCGCGCGTGGCCAGGCCCAGCTCGATCGCCAGCCGGGCCAGGAAACCGCTGCGGCCCTCGCTGCCGACGCTCTGACCGGCGGGCAGGCCCAGCTCGAAGCGGTCCTGGGTCTCGAAGTGGCTGCGGTTGTTGTCCTCGCTGCCGGCAAAGGGCACGAAACCCAGCTGCCGCGCCTGCCACAGCGGCAGCAGGGTGTCGGCCACCGACGGGGCCAGCGCCCAGTCGCTGTCCAGGGCGCGCGCGCCGTCCTCGCTGCCCGGCGGCGCGATCGCCAGGCGCGGACGCGATTCGGCATAGAACGCGCGGCTGCCCGCGTCCTGCGGCAGCAGCAGGCTGGCGGCGTCGTAGCCGCCGCGCAGGAAGACCAGCAGGAAGCGCGGCAGCTCGGGCGCAGCAGCCCAGCCGCGCAGCAGCGGCGCGGTCAGGCCCAGCGCGGCGGCGGTGTGCAGGAAGCGGCGTCGTTGCATCGCGGCCCCTTCAGTGGCTCATGAACTCGGGCGAAGACCACCACAGCGCCAGGCGCTCGGCCGGTCGGCGTGCGGAGGCCAGCACCTCGCGGCTGCTGCCCGACGCCACCGCTGCCGGATCCTCGGTGGGCAGCGGCGTGTCGGCCGGCTGGCCCCAGACGGCGCCCCAGCGCAGCGCCATGCTGCGCGCCAGTTCGAAACGCAGCGCCAGCTGGCCCGGCGCGGCCCAGGCGGTGCGCTCCAGCGGGTAGCCGTCGGGGGTGCCGCGCTGGTAGGGCGCCTCGCCCAGGCGGGCAAGCCAGCCCAGCGGCATCTCGGGCTGCAGCCAGGCGTCGGGCGGGCGCTGCTCGCGCAGCGCCGACACCACCCAGTGCACCGGGTCCTTGAAGCCCTGGCCCAGCGAGGCCTCGAACTCGGGGTGGGCCAGCAGCGTGCGCAGCACCTCGGCGATCCGGCCGTCGCTGTCCAGGAAGCGGCGCGCCAGCTGCTGCTGCAGCGCGTCCGACGCCGGCCGGCCCAGCAGGTACAGCGCCAGCCGGCGGGTGACGTGGCGGGCGGTGGCGGGGTGGCGGGCCAGGCGGTCGAGCAGGGCCTCGACCTGGGCCAGGCCCTGGCCGGGGAGCAGTTCGCCCAGCAGGGTCTTGGGCTCGTTGTCGTGGCGCGCGGGGTTGAAGGCCATCAGGCCGCGGCGCAGCACCGCCGGCCCGCGGGCCTCGGGGGCGCTGGCCAGGCCCAGGCCGGTCAGGGCGCGCGCGGCGCTCAGCACGTCGGCCTGGGTGTAGCCGCCGTCCACGCCCAAGGTGTGCAGTTCCAGCAGTTCGCGGCCCAGGTTCTCGTTCAGGCGACCGGCGGCGTTCTGGTCGTTGTCCAGGTAGCGCAGCATCGCCGGGTGCATCAGCGCCACGCCCAGCAGGTCGCGAAAGCGCCCCAGCGCCTGCGCCTGCAGCTGCTCGTCATAGTCGGCCACCATCGCGCGCAGGTCCTGCTTGCCCTGGTAGACGTTGAAGTGGTTGAGCCAGAACCAGCCCAGCCGGCTCTGCAGCGGCCGGGGCGAATGCACCGCGCGCCACAGCTGGCGGTGGGCGCCCTCCTGCTGCAGCCGGGTCATGGCCTGCTGCCAGGCCTTGAAGTCGCGCGTGCGGGCGTCCGGATCGGCCTGGCCGACCGCCTCGCGGCGCTGCGCCTGCATCTGCCAGACCAGGGTGGCCAGGTCGGTGCGCGCGGTGGTCTGCTCGGCCAGGCGGGCCTGCAGCGGCGCGGGCAAGGGTGGCGCGCTGGCGCTGGGCTGCAACTGCTGCGACACCCAGGCCGACAGGCCGATCTGGCGCACCTGCGCCAGCGTGTCGGCATCGGCGCCCCAGGCCAGGCGCACCAGCCAGCGGCGGGCGCGGGCGGGGTCGGTGTCGGCCGCGCTGGGCTCGGCGCGCGGCCGCGCCAGGTCGGCGCAGCCGCCCAGCACCAGCAGCGGTGCGCTCAGCAGCAGACGGCGGCGCAGAAGAAGCATGACGGCAGGCGCAGAGCGTGGAGGCGCCCAGCGTAGCACCGGCGTCGCCGCGGGATGTTGCTGGCGTGTGTCGCCACGCCCGACGCCAGCGGCTCAGCGCCGCGCGCGCACCCGCTCGAAGCCCTCGCACAGCAGGCGCATCGCCTGCAAGGCGCGTGGCGAGGCGCGGCTGATCAGGTCGGCCGGCACCATCACCACCGCCTGCTTGGCCACCGGCTCGAAGCGGGACAGACCGCGCCAGGGCGACAGGGTCTCGTCCTCGCGCGTCTCGACGCTGCTGCTGGCCAGCACCTGCGGACGCGCGGCCAGCACCGCCTCGCGGCTGACGGTGGGCACCAGCAGCGCCTCGGCGCCGAAGACGTTGACGCCGCCGCAGCCGCGGATCATGTCGGCGATCGGGTGGCGGTCGTTGATCGTCAGCAGCGGCTGGTGCCACACCTGGTAGAACACGCGCAGCGGCGGCCGCGTGGCGTACTGGCGGCGCAGCGCGGCCAGCTCGGTGGCATAGGCGTCGGCAGCGGCGTTCGCCGCGGCGCCGGTGCCGGCCAGCACGCCCAGGCGGCGCAGGCTGTCGCCGATCTGCGCCAGGTCGCGCGGCTCGCTGTGGAACAGCGGCAGCTTCAGCGCCTTCAGGCGGTCGAGCTGCGCCGCCGAGTTGCCATGCGCCCAGACCACGATCAGGTCGGGCTTGAGCGCGGCAATGCGCTCCAGGTCCAGCTGGTTGGCGTCGCCCACCACGGGCAGCTGCTTCGCGGCGTCGGGGTAGTCGCCGTAGCGCACCGTGGCCACCACCTGGGCGCCAGCACCGGCGGCGAACAGCAGCTCGGTGGCGTGCGGCGCGACGCTGACGATGCGCCGAGCCGGCGCCGGCAGCGTGACGGTGCGGCCCTCGTCGTCCAGCGCGCTGACCGCGGCCTGGGCGCCGGTCGCGCCAAGCCAGACCAGCAGCAGGATCCCGAGCAGGCGCATGGTCTTCATCCCTTCAGCGGCAGCACGCAGCCGGCCATCACGAAACGCACGGCGTCGCAGCGCTCGGCCAGCGCCTGGTGCAGCCAGCCGTTCTCATCCACGAAGCGGCGGCTCAGCGGTCCCAGCGGCACGATGCCATGGCCCACCTCGTTGCCCACCAGCAGCAGGTCGGCCTGCAGGGGGGTGATGGCGTCCAGCAGCGCGGCGCGCTCGACCGTGAAGCGCTCGTCGCCCGCATGCAGCAGGTTGCTGAGCCACAGCGTCAGGCAGTCGACCAGCAGCAGCGCGCCGGGCGCATCGGCGGCCTGCAGTGCGGCGGCCAGCGCCAGCGGTTCTTCCACACAGCGCCAGTGCGCCAGCCGCGCCGCGCGGTGGGCGGCGATGCGCTGGGCCATCTCGGCGTCCAGCGCCTGCGCGGTGGCGATCACCGTGACGGGACGGCCGCTGCGGTGCGCGAGTTGTTCGGCCAGCCGACTCTTGCCGCTGCGCGCGCCGCCCAGGATCAGGGTCTTCATGCGGCCTGACTCCAGCCTTGGCCATCGTGGCGCAACACGGTCAGACCGCCAAAGGCCAGCGGCTGCGCCAGCGCCTCGGTGGCGGCCTGGCCGCGGGCACGCGCCAGGGCCACGCGGATCGGGCCGGCGTGGGCCACGACCAGCACGCGCTGCAGGCGGGTGGCGGCCAGGGCATCCATGGCCGCGTGCACCCGCGCGCGCAGCGCGGCCAGGGTCTCGCCGCCGGGCGGGGCGCGGTGCTCGGGATCGTCGGCCCAGGGGTCGCTCTCGGCGCGGTCGATCGCCGACCAGGGGTGGCCCTCCCAGGCGCCGAAGTGCAGTTCCATCCAGCGCGCGTCCTCCCGCGGTGGGCAGCCCAGCGTGGCGGCCAGCGCCTCTGCCAGCACGCGGGCGCGGCGCAGCGGGCTGGTCCACAGCGCGTCCACCGGGCCGGGCAGCGCCTGCAGCACCTGCGCCGGCGGTGGCTCCAGCGGCTCGCGCGCGGGCAGGTCGGCCTGGCCGTAGCATATCCCGGCCGGCGCGGCGACCACCGGGTGGCGCAGCAGGATCAGCTCCATGCGCCGCCCCGTGCGCTCAGGCCCAGCAGGAAGCCGATCTCGGCCAGCTGCTGCGTGGCGCCCAGCGCGTCGCCCACGTAGCCGCCCAGGCGGCGGCGCAGGTAGGGCACGGCGGCCAGCCACACCAGCGCCGCGCCGAGCAGCGCGGGCCCGGCGGCCGTGCCCAGCGGCACGCAGGGCAGCAGCGCCACGGTGGTGGCGAACAGCAGGGCGCCGGCGCCAGGGCGCGTCTGGGCGATCGGCTTGGACTTGGCGCTGTCGTCGTCGCGCACGTAGTCCAGCCGCGCCATCACGCCCAGCGCCGCCAGGCGGCTGACGGCGTGGCTGGCCACCAGCGCCGCGGCCAGGGTGAGCGCGTCCAGCCGCGCCACCAGGGTCAGCAGCAGCTGGTACTTCAGCGCCAGCAGCAGGGCCACGCCGATCGTGGCGTAGCTGCCCACGCGCGAGTCCTTCATGATCGCCAGCACGCGCTCGCGGGTGAAGCCGCCGCCGAAGCCATCGCAGCTGTCGGCAAAACCGTCCTCGTGGAAGGCGCCGGTCAGCAGCACGCCGGCGGCCATGGCCAGCAGCACCGCGATCGGCGCACTCCACACCCTCAGCGCGGCCAGCAGCACCAGCGCACACAGCGCACCGACCAGCGCGCCCACGGTGGGGAAGTGCCGCGCCGACGCATTGAGCTGCGCTGGCGACCAGCCCACCCAGGCCGGCACCGGCACCCGCGTGAAGAACTGCAGTGCGGTGAAGAAGAGTCGCAGCTCCTCGCGCATGCGCCGCCCCTCAGGCCTGCCCGCTGACGCCGGCGCTGTCGAAGCTGGCCATCTCGCCCAGGAAGGCGCAGGCGGCCCGCAGCAGCGGCACCGCCAGCACGGCGCCGGTGCCTTCGCCCAGGCGCAGGCCCAGGTCCAGCAGCGGCTGCGCCTGCAGCAGCTCGAGCATCGCGCCATGACCGGCCTCGGCCGATCGGTGGGCAAACACCGCGTGGTCGCGCACGGCGGGCTCGATGCACTGCGCCGCGAGGTAGGCGCTGCCGGTGATGAAGCCGTCGACGATGAAGGCGATGCCGGCCTCGGCGGCGCCCAGCATCGCGCCGGCCATCATCGCGATCTCGAAGCCGCCGTACTCGGTCAGCGCCTCGCGGCCATCGGTGAGGCCGTCGGTGCGCGCTGCCGCGCGCGCCAGCACCGCGCGCTTGTGCACCAGGCCGGCATCGTCCAGACCGGTGCCGCGGCCGGTGGCCACGCCCAGCGGCACGCGGCGCAGCTTGTGCAGCAGCAGGCTGGCGGCGCTGGTGTTGGCAATGCCCATCTCGCCGAAGGCCAGCAGCGTGCAGCCCTCGGCGCGCGCGGCCTGCACGCGCTCGCGGCCGCGGGCCAGCGCGGTCTCGCACTGCTCGGCCGTCATCGCCGGCTCGGTGGCGCAGTTGCGGGTGCCGTGGCCGAGCTTGGCATCCACCAGGCCGGGCAGCGGGCCGAAGTCGTGCGCCACGCCGGCGTCGACCACCTCCACATCCACGCCCAGGCTGCGCGCCAGCGCATTGACCGCCGCACCGCCGTGCACGAAGTTCATCACCATCTGCCAGGTGACTTCCTGCGGGTAGGCGCTGACGCCTTCGGCGGCGATGCCGTGGTCGCCAGCGAACACGATCACGCGCGGCCGCTGGATGACGGGCCGCAGCGTGCCCTGGATGCGGCCCAGCTGCAGCGCCAGGTCCTCCAGCCGGCCCAGTGCGCCCAGCGGCTTGGTCTTGCGGTCGATCGCGTGGCGCAGCTCGGCATCCAGTGCGGTGGAGACGGGCAGGATGTGGAAGGCGGTGCGCATCATCAGGCGGGCAGCCACCAGCGGTGGCCGTGGGCGGTATGGGGGGTCAGCGGATGGCCGAAGGCGGCGGACAGCGCGGCCTCGGTCATCACCTCGGCGGCGGGGCCGGCGATCGCCCGACCATCGCCGGGCAGCAGCAGCGCGTGGGTGGCCAGGCGCTGGGCCAGGCTGAGGTCGTGGATGGACAGCAGCAGGCCGCGCCCGCGCTCGCGCGCTTCGGCGGCCAGCAGTTCGGCCACGCGCAGTTGCTGCGCCAGGTCCAGGTGGGCCAGCGGTTCATCCAGCAGCGCCAGCGGCGGGTCCTGCGTCAGCAGCGTGGCCAGCGCGACGCGCTGGCGCTCGCCGCCGGACAAGGTGGTGACATCGCGTGCCTCGAAGCCGGCCAGGCCGACGCGGGCCAGCGCGGCCAGCGCCAGTGCGCGGTCGGACTCGCCCTCCCAGTGCCAGCGCGAGAGGTGCGGATGGCGGCTCTGCAGCACCACGTCCAGCACCGGTGCCGCAAAGGCGTCGTGCACGGCCTGCGGCACGAAGCCGCGCCAGCAGGCCTGCTCGGCCAGTGGCCGCTCGGCCAGCGGTCGCTCGCCCAGCCACACCGCGCCGGCCGACGGGGCCCGGGCGCCGGCCAGCGTGTGCAGCAGCGTGGTCTTGCCCACGCCGTTGGGGCCCAGCAGGCACCAGACCTCGCCGCGCTGCAGCTGCAGGTCGAGCGACTCGACCAGCACGCGCGCACCGATGCGCACCGCCAGCCCGCGGGTGGACAGCAGCGTCATCGCTGGCCTCCGCGCGTCAGCAGCGCGATGAAGGCCGGCGCACCCACCAGTGCGGTGACCACGCCCACCGGCAGCTGCAGCGGTGCGGCCACGGTGCGTGCCAGGGTGTCGGCGGCCAGCAGGAAGGCGCCCCCGGCCAGCGCGCTGGCCGGCAGCAGCCAGCGCTGGTCGTTGCCGATCAGCAGGCGCAGCGCATGCGGCACCACCAGACCGACGAAGCCGATCGTGCCGGCGGTGGCCACGGCCAGTGCCGCCGCCGCCGAGGCGGCCAGGTAGACGACCAGCCGCACGCGCGCCACCGGCACGCCCAGCATCTGCGCGGCGCCGGGGCCGCGCAGCAGCAGGTTCAGCTCGCGGCCCAGCGGCCACAGCCCGGCCAGCAGCAGCCAGGGGGCGATCAGCACGGCCCACGTGGGCTCGGCCGCGGACAGGTCGCCCATCATCCAGAACAGCATGCCTTTGAGCTGCGCGTCGGGCGCCAGCGACAGCAGCAGGCCGACGCCGGCCATCGCGATCGCCGACAGCATCACGCCGGTCAGCAGCAGGCGTGGCGTGGCGTCCTGGCGGCTGGCCAGCTCGACGCGGCCCAGGTCGGGGTGGGCCAGCGCAAAGACGGTGAGCACCGCAGCGAAGGCGCCGGCGAAGGCGCCACCATGCACGGCCACCGCCCCGCCGCCCAGCACCATCAGGCCCAGCGCGCCCAGCGCGGCGCCGCCGGACAGGCCCAGCACATAGGGGTCGGCCAGCGGGTTGCGCAGCAGCACCTGCATCAGCGCGCCCGCCAGAGCCAGCAGCGCGCCCACGCTGACGGCGGCCAGTGCGCGCGGCAGGCGCAGCCGGTGCAGGATCTCGGCCTCGGCCGAGGCGTCGGGCTGGCGCAGCAAGGCCGGCAGCTCGGCCGGTGAGATCGTCAGGCTGCCCACCGACAGCGCCAGCAGGAACAGCCCGGCCAGCCCGGCCGCCAGCAGGGCCAGTACCGGGCCAGGGCGGCGCAGCGGGGTCACGGGCGGGCCCTCCGGGCGACGCAGGCCGGGGCGCGCGCGGGGGCGTGGCCGGGCGTGTTCATTGGCTGGCCAGCAGCGTGCTGCTGACCGGCTGGTCCAACTGGAAGCGGATCGCCACGCTCACGCTGCTGGCCACGGCCTCGCCGCCGACGCGCGCGGGTTCGTAGCGCCAGCCGCGGGCGGCGTCGCGCGCGGCCAGGTCGAGCAGGGCGATGCCGCTGCGCTGCAGCCACTGCACCGATTCGACGCGGCCCTGTGCGTCGATCTGCAACTGCAGCCGCACGCGCCCCTGCAGGCCGTCCTCGCGTGCGGCCTCGGGGTAGGCGGGCAGGGCGTTGCCGGGCAGTGGGCGCGCGGGCAGGGCCGCGGCCACCGCCGGCGCGGCGCTGGGCGGCGCACTGGCCACCGCACCGCTGTGCGGTGCACTGGCCAGGGGGGTGCTGTGCGGCAGCGGGGCCGCCGGCGTGGCGGCCACCGCCAGCAGCAGCGTGGGCGCCGGTGCGGGCGGCGCCGCCTCGGGGCCGGGCCGGGTGACGGCGCTGAGCGGCGGAGCCGCTCGCCGGGGGGCCGCGACGGCCGGCCGCGGGTCGGTGCGGACGGTGGGGGCCTCGACCCCCACGGTCGGTGCGCTGAGGTAGACCAGCGCCGGGCCGCGCTCGGGGGGCGCTGCGGCCGGCCGCGTGTTCAGCGCCGGCCACACCAGCGCCCAGGCCACACCGTGCAGCACCAGCGCCGCCAGCGCGCCCTGGGCGCGCGGGTGGCTGATGTGGCGGCGGGGCCAGGCCATGCTCAGAACAGCGGCGTCCAGCGCAGCGTCAGCTGGGCCTGACGGCCCGGGGCGACATAGCCCAGTGCCTGCTGGTAGACCCGGTCGGTGAGGTTGTCGACGCGGCCCTCGAGCGACCACTCCGGCGTCACGCGCCAGCGTGCGAACAGGGCGACGGTGGCGTAGCCGCCCATGCGGGTGCCGGCGCTTTCGTCCACCGAATCCCAGCGCGCGCCGCTGTAGCCCAGATCGCTGCCCAGCGACCAGTCGCCCAGCGGCTGCACCAGGTGCAGCTGGGCGAACTGGCGGGCGCGGCGCTGCAGCTGAGCGCCGGTGTCGCTGTCTTCGGGTGATTGCGCGGTCAGGCTGGCGCGCACGCGGGTGCCGGTGGGCAGCGTGCCGCTGGCGCCGAGCACCAGGCCGTCGATGCGGGCGCGCGCGGTGTTGCGCGGCTGGTAGCTGAAGCTGCCCGGCACCGTCTCGACCCAGTTGATCAGCTGGCGGATGCGGTTGGAGAACAGCGTGGCGCTCCACTGCACGCCGCCCATCGACAGGTCGGCGCCGAGCTCGGCATTGACGCTGCGCTCGGGTTGCAGGGCCGGGTTGCCGTTGCTGCCGAAGTTGTCGCTGTAGTAGAGCTGGTTGAAGGTGGGCGCCTTGAAGGCGCTGCCCAGCGCGCCGCGCAGGCGCAGCGCGCTGGATGCCTGCCAGGCCAGACCCAGCTGACCGGTGCTGTGGCCGCCGTACTGGCTGTTGGCGTCATGGCGCAGGTCGGCCTGCACCGACAGCGCGCCGTACGCGGCCTGCCAGCCCAGCAGGCCGCTGCGCACGCTGCGGCTGTCGCGGGCATAGGCGGTGGCGCTGTCCACTGCCTGGCGCGACCACTCCAGGCCGGCGCTCAGCGTGCCGCCGGCCAAGCGGTGGCGGCCGATCCACGAGAGCTGGTCCTGGGTGGTGTCGGTGAAGACCGTGGAACTGCCCGCCAGGTGGTTGTCGTCCCAGCTGCGCGCCAGGCGCAGCGTGTGCTCGACACCGGGCAGCAGCGGACCGCTCCAGTGCGCGGCAAGGGTCTGGGTGCGGTCACGGCTGAGGTCGTCGGCCACGGCGGTGGCGTCGTACTGCACCTTGCTGTCGCTGCGCAGGAACTGCAGGCCCAGCTGCTGGCCGCCGTCCAGGTGCTGCACCACACGGGCCTGCAGGCCCAGCTGGCGGCTGCCGTCGCGGTCGGGGTTGTAGCCCCAGAAGCTGGGGTCGGAGACGTTGTAGCCGTCGCTGCGCAGCGCGGTGGCGCCCAGCGACAGCTCGGTCTGGCCCAGGCGCGCGGCATAGCTGCCGGCCACACGGGCCAGACCGCGCTCGCCGGCGGTCCAGGACAGATCGACGCCCGGGCTGCGCTGCGCGGTCCTGGTGAAGATCTGGATCACGCCGCCGATCGCGTCGGCGCCGTACAGGCTGCTCGAGGCGCCGGGCAGCAGCTCGACGCGCTCGATCAAGGCCAGCGGAATGGCCTCCAGCGGCGCGGTGCCCAGCGTGGCCGAGCCGATGCGCACGCCGTCGATCAGCACCACCGTGTGGTCGCTGTTGGCGCCGCGCATGAACACGCCGCTGATCTGGCCCAGGCCGCCGTTGGTGCTGGTCTCGACGCCGCCCAGGCTGCGCAGCAGCTCGGTCAGCGAGCCGGCGCCGGCGGCGCGGATGTCCTCGGCGGTGATGACCTGCACCGGCCGCACCGCGGCGCTGGCGCGTTGCGGCTGGCGGGCAGCGGTGACGACCAGGTCGTCGTCGGCGGCAGGGGGGGTCTGGGCGAAGGCGCCCAGGGGCGAAGCGGCCAGCAGCGTGGCCAGGGCAAGCGCGGTGCGCGGGAACATCATGGAAGCGTCTGCAAAGGCGCCCCGGCCGCCGAAGACGGGCGGGCCGGGAACGATGGTCGTGCCCGGCCGCTTCCCCGCAGCTGGGCACCATGTCGGTGACGCCGCCTGCGCAGCATCACCCCGTCGTTGGCCGGTATCCGGGCTGGCGGAGACGACCCGTGCGGCCTTCCCGAAGCCGTGGCTTCAGTGGCGAGGGAGCACGAGCGAGGGGGCCGAGACCGGCACCCTGTCCGCTTACCGTTGCGGGGGCAGCGCAGGTTGGGCGTTCCTCGTCGAGGGCGGCCTTCCTGCTTCCCGTTTACCCCAAGCCGCCACGATGGACGGCCCAGGCACCAACGGCCGAAATCTTAGCATCCGCTTCCCGACACGAAGCTTGCGGCGGGACAATGGGCCGGCCGCCCCCCTGCGTTCAAGGAGTGCCGATGAACCCGCTGCGCCGCCTGTTCGATCCCGCCCTGTGGCTGCTGGCCGCTTTGCCGGCCGGCGTGGCCGCCGCCCCGGACCTGGCCGCGCTGCGCGAGGAAGTGCGCAGCGCCGAGGCGGCGTTCGCCGACAGCATGGCACGGCGCGACCTGGCGGCATTCGCCGGCTTCGTGGCCGACGACGCGGTGTTCCTGAATGGCGGCCAGCCGCTGCGCGGCAAGGACGCGGTGCTGGCGCACTGGCAGCGCTTCTTTGACGGGCCCCGGGCGCCCTTCGCCTGGAGACCCGAGCTGGTCGAGGTGATCGGCAGTGGCGGCCTGGCACAGTCCACCGGCCCGGTCACCGACCCCGCCGGCACGCTGGTGGCGCGCTTCTACAGCACCTGGCGGCGCGAGGCCGACGGCCGCTGGCGCGTGGTGCTGGACAACGGCTATGACGTCAGCCCGGATGGCTGCGCCAAACCCTGACCACTGCGCGTGATCACCAACTGCCGGTGTTGGGCATCGAGGCCCAGGGCTCGGCCGGCGCCAGCGCCGGGCCGTCCTGCAGCAACTCCACGCTGATCTGGTCGGGCGAGCGCACGAAGGCCATGCGGCCGTCGCGCGGCGGGCGCAGGATGGTCACGCCCATGTCCTGCAGGCGCTGGCAGGTGGCGTAGATGTCCTTCACCGCATAGGCCACGTGGCCGAAGTTGCGGCCGCCGGTGTAGACCTCGGGGTCCCAGTTGTGGGTCAGCTCGATCTGGGCGTCGTGGTCGCCCGGTGCGGCCAGGTAGACCAGCGTGAAGCGGCCCTGCGGGTGCTCGCTGCGACGCACCTCCTCCAGGCCGAGGGCATCGCGGTAGAAGCGCAGCGAGGCGTCGAGGTCGGTCACGCGGACCATGGTGTGCAGGTATTTCATGCGGGTGATTGTGCGCCGTCAGCCATGGGCCCGCGGCCGCTGCGGGCTTGCTCCTACACTGCGGCCATCGACAGGAGGAGAGCATGGACGTGAGAAGTCTGTTTGCCCGTGGCAGCGACACGCCGTCGGCCGCCCCCGGACTGCTGCGCAAGGGGCTGACGCTGCTGGTGGTGGTGGCCGTGCTGTGGTGGCTGTGGCCGCTGCGCACCGTGCCCACCGGCCACCGCGGCGTGATCACCGTGGGCGGTGCGATCAAGGGCATCGAGAACGAGGGCTTCACGCTGATCTGGCCCTGGCAGTCGCTGAGCATCTTCAACATCCGCGCCGAAGAGGCCACGGTGGAGAACGCTGAAGGCAGCACCAGCGACACCCAGCCGGTCAAGGTGAGCCTGACGGTGCGCTACAGCATCCAGACCGACAAGGTGGCCGAGGTCTTCGAGAAGTACAGCCGCGACGGCGACCTGCAAAGCTATGTGCAGACCGCCACCCAGGAGGTGTTCAAGGCGGTGACCGCGCGCTACAACGCGCCCGACCTGATTGCCAAGCGCGCGGCGGTCAGCAATGACATCGTCGCCGCACTGCGCGGCAAGCTGGCCATCTACGGCGCGCAGGTGATCAACGTCGACATGCGCAACTTCAGCTTCTCGCAGGACTACATGTCGGCGATCAACCAGAAGGTCACCCAGGAGCAGCTGCGCTTGGCTGCCGAGAACAAGGTGCGCACCGTCGAGGCCGAGCAGAAGCAGAAGGTGGCCATCGCCGAGGCCGAGGCCACCGCGCTGAAGGCCAAGGCCGACGGCGAGGCCTATGCCGCGCTGAAGGCGGCCACCGCGCAGGCCGAGGCGCTGAAGATCCAGAACGCCGCGCTGGCGCAGAGCCGCGAGGTGCTGGAGCTGCGCCGCATCGAGGTGGAGAAGATCAAGGCCGAGCGCTGGAATGGCGAGCTGCCGCAGAACATCTATGCCGGCGCGCCAGTGCCCTTCCTGAACCTCAACCACGAGGGCGCCGCCAAGGCTGGCAAAAACTGATGAGCGGCTGGACGATCTTCCACAACCCCCGCTGCAGCACCTCGCGCCAGGTGCTGGCCGCGCTGCGCGAGGCGGGCATTGAGCCGCAGGTGGTGGAGTACCTGAAAACGCCGCCCGACCGCGCCATGCTGCAGCGTCTGGCGCAGGAGATCGGCCAGGGCGTGCGCGGCCTGGTGCGCGCCAAGGAGGCGCTCTACACCGAACTGGCGCTGGACGGCGCCAGCGACGACGCGCTGCTGGATGCGATGCTGGCGCATCCGGTGCTGATCAACCGGCCGATCGTGGTCTCGCCCCGGGCCACGCGGATGTGCCGGCCAGCGGCCACCGTGGCCGAAATGCTCTGATCAGCCGCGCGCGAAGAACAGCGCTGCCATCACCAGCCCGGTGGCGATGACACCGCTGCGCAGCAGCTTCGCTGGCAGTCGCCGCGCCACGCGCGCGCCGGCATAGCCGCCGACCGTGGCGGCGGCCGCCATCGCCAGCGCCTGCGGCCAGGCCACCGCACCGGCCCAGGCGAAGGCCGCCACCGACAGCAGCGACAGCACCAGCGAGTTGAGGTTCTTCAGCGCGTTGGCGGTGTTGATCGAGGTCTCGCCGGTGATCGCGTACAGCGCCATCAGCAGGATGCCCAGGCCGCCGTTGAAGTAGCCGCCATAGACCGCCACGCAGGCCAGCCCGGCCATGCGCGCCGCGGGATGCGCGGCGCCGCCGCGCCGCCCGGTCAGCCACGGCGCCAGCGCGAACAGCGCGGTGGCGAACAGCAGCAACCAGGGCACCAGCGCCGAGAACAGCTTGGCCGGTGTCACCAGCAGCAGCCCGGCCCCGGCCAGGCCGCCCGCGGCGCACACCGCGCCTTCGGCCCACAGCCGCGGCCGTGGCAGGGCCGCCAGCTCGGGCCGGAAGCCCAGCGTGCTGCCCAGGTAGCCGGGGCTCACCGCCACCGCGCTGGTGGCGTTGGCGGCGATCGGCGGCACACCGGCAAAGACCAGCGCCGGGAAGGTCAGGAAGCTGCCGCCGCCCGCCACCGCATTGAGGGCGCCAGCGGCCAGGGCGGCGGTGAGCAGCAGGATCCAGGTCTCGGGGTTCATCGGCGCGCATTGTCGGGCCTGTGCGAAGATCGACCGCGGTGCCGCCTGCTGGCGGTGCCGATGTTCTCAGGGCGGGGTGGAAGTCCCCACCGGCGGTGATGGTGCAGGTCTGGCAACAGACTCCGCGCACGAGCCCGCGAGCGCCCGTCCACGCCCGTGGACGGGGTCAGCAGACCCGGTGTGATCCCGGGGCCGACGGTCACAGTCCGGATGAAAGAGAACCGCACCGGCTGCCGTGCCTGCACGGCGGGCCGCGCGTTCGCTTGCCCTGATTCTGGCCTTCAACTCAAGGAAATCACCATGAATCAGATCCCGAAGATCCCCGTGCGCCGCCTGGCGGCGATCAGTGCCCAATGGCATGCGGCAATCGTCCACCGCGCCCGCGATGCCTGCACCGACGAACTGCTGCGCGAGGGCTGGCCGCCCGACGGCATCGAGTACCTGGAGGTGCCCGGCGCCTTCGAGATCCCGCTGCTGGCGCGGCGCCTGGCCGACAGCGGCCGCTTTGATGCCATCGTCGCCTTCGGGCTGGTGGTCGATGGCGGCATCTACCGGCACGACTTCGTCGCCCGGGCGGTGATCGACGGCCTGATGCGGGTGCAGCTCGACACCGGCGTGCCGGTGGTCTCGGCGGTGCTGACCCCCCACCACTTCCATGAGCATCCGGTGCATCAGCAGCAGTTCGGCGAGCACTTCGTGCTCAAGGGCACCGAGGCGGCGCGGGCCGTGCTGCAGACGCTGGCGGTACACCAGCGACAGGCGGCTTGACCGCCTGACCACCTGACCGTGTCAGGGCTCGGCGGCGTCCAGCCGTTGCAGGCAGTCGTCGAGCAGCGCGTGCAGCTCGGCCACGCGCGCCTCACCCAGGCGCGCGTTGAAGGCCAGCTGCGCCTTCTTCCAGGCGCGCTTGGCCTCGGCATGCTTGGCGCGGCCAGCCTCGGTGAGTTGCACCGAGCGTGAGCGCGCGTCGTCACCGGCGCCCACCGCCACCCAGCCCTGGGCCACCAGCGGCTGCAGGTTGCGGGTCAGCGTGGAGGCGTCCAGCGCCATCGCCGCGGCCAGCGCCGCCGGGCGCGCCGGCGCCATCGCGGCGATGTGCCCCAGCAGTGAGTACTGCGAGGTCTTCAGCCCGGCCTCGGCCAGGTGGCGGTCGTAGTGGCGGCTGACCACGCGGTCGGCCTGGCGCAGCTTGAAGTTGCTGCAGCCGCGTGGCGTGGCGGCTGTCGCCAGGGTGACTGATGGGCGAGCGGCAGGCATGGTTATCATTGTACCTGCAACGATTGCACCTGCAATGGAACGGAGAGACCCTGATGAGCACCGCCAGCCACGCCCTGCATGACGAGATCGCCGCGACGCTGGCGCGCTGGGAGGCCGACGAGGCGCGGGTGCGCGCCACGCTGGCGCCGCCGGGCGTGAACCGCCCGGCCGATGTGGCGCACCTCAGCGGGCTGGAGTTCTTCGCGGCGATCAGCAGGGGGGCACTGCCCAGCGTGCCGATCGGCGTGGCGATGGACTTCTACCCGGTCGAGTACGAGGAGGGCCGCTTTGTCTTCCAGGGCCGGCCCAGCGTGAAGTTCCTCAACCCGATGGGCACCATCCACGGCGGCTGGATCGCCGCGCTGCTGGACTCGGCGGTGGCCTGCGCGATCCACACCACGCTGCCCGCGGGCCGTGCGCAGACCACGGCCGAGCTGAAGATCAGCTACCTGCGCGCGCTGTTGCCCGACACGCCGCTGGTGCGCGCCGAAGGCAAGGTCATCAGTGCGGGTCGCCAGCTGGGCTTTGCAGAGGGCCGGCTCTATGGCGCGGATGGGCGGCTCTACGCCCACGCCACCACCACCTGCGCGATGCTGCAGCCGCGCTGAGCCGCGGGCGGTCTACCAGCGCAGCAGCTCGGCCAGCCGGGTGACGACCCAGCCGGCCTCGTCCTCGCGCAGGCCCGAGTCGGGCACCGACAGCGCGGCCTGCATGCGGCCCAGCACATCGTCCTCGGCCAGACCGTCGTCGTGGTGCAGGGCCTGGGCGGTGGGCATCAGCTGCTGGGCGAGGTCCTCGCACAGCTCGTAGCGTGCGCGCAGCTCCTCGACCAGCACCATCAGTTTGCCGCGCTGGCCCTGGTAGAGGGCGGCGAAGCTGTCGGGGATCCAGGGCAACTGGTGGCTGGCGTCCATGGTCGGGGCCTACTGCAGCTCGATCGTGGCGTGCACGATCTCCTCGTGCACGGCCAGGCGACGGTGCACCTCGGCGGCGGTCAGGCCGGCCGGGGCGCTCAGCGTGATCGCGCAGGCGAAGCGCTCGCGCCCGACGCGCCAGACGTGCAGGTCGCTGATGCGCGCGCCGTCGACCTCGACCACCTCGCGGATCTCGGCCACCACCGGGTGGTCCATCTCGCGGTCGAGCAGCACGCGGGCGGTGTCGGTGACCAGGCCCTTGGCCCACAGCGCCACGAGCACCGCACCGACGATGCCCATCACCGGGTCCAGCCAGGCCCAGCCCAGCCACCAGCCGGCGCCCAGCGCGACGATCGCCAGCACCGAGGTGGCGGCGTCGGTCAGCACATGCACCTGGGCCGAGCGCAGGTTCAGGTCGTGGTGGTGGGCGTGTTCGTGGTCGTGGCCATGATCGTGGTGGTGCCCATGCGAGTGGCCAGGGTGATGCCCATGGCCGCCCCCCAGCAGCCAGGCGCTGCCCAGGTTGACCAGCAGACCCAGCACGGCCACCGCCATGGCTTCGGGGTAGTGGATGGCCTGCGGGTCGATCAGGCGCTCGACCGAGCCGGCCACCATCAGCGCCGCCACCACCAGCAGCAGCACCGCGCTGGCAAAGCCGGCCAGCACCTCGATCTTCCAGGTGCCGAAGGCGTAGCGCGGGTCACGTGCTTCGCGGCGGGCCAGCGCATAGGCGCCGGCCGCCAGCCCCAGCGCCAGCGCGTGCGAGCTCATGTGCCAGCCGTCGGCCAGCAGGGCCATCGAGTTGAACCACCAGCCGGCGGCGATCTCCACCACCATCGTGGCCAGCGTCAGCCACATCACCAGGCGCGTGCCGCGCTCGCCGGCCGGGTTGCCGGCGTCAAAGTCATGGGAATGCAGCCAGCCGCTGGGGCCGTCGTCGTGCAGGGTTGTCATGGCGCGATATTGGCTCAAAAGAGCTGACCGACGTTCAGCAGGGTCAGCACGCCCAGCAGCGCGAACACGGCCGCGGCGATGGTGTGCACCAGCCGCATGTTGACGCGCCGGGACACCGCATCGCCCAGGAACACCGCCGGCACGTTGGCCAGCATCATGCCCAGCGTGGTACCGGCCACCACCGCCACCAGGCTGGGGTAGCGCGCGGCCAGCGCGACGGTGGCGATCTGCGTCTTGTCGCCCATCTCGGCCAGGAAGAAGGCCACCAGCGTGGTGCCGAAGACGCCCCAGCGCTGGGTGCCGCCCTCGGTGTCCTCGTCCAGCGAGTCGGGCACCAGCATCCACACCGCCATCGCCAGGAAGCCGCCGCCGATCACCCAGCGCAGCACGGTGGGGCCCAGCTGCGAAGCCACCCAGCCGCCCACTGCGCCGGCGGCGGCGTGGTTGAGCAGCGTGGCCACCAGGATGCCGGCCACGATGGGCGCGGGACGGCGGAACTTGGCGGCCAGCATCAGGGCCAGCAACTGCGTCTTGTCGCCCATTTCACCCAGGGCGACCAGACCGGTCGAGACGAGAAAAGCTTCCATGTGCAGTGGATTCCAGGGGCCGGCGCGGGTCGCGATGACCACGGCGCCGCTCCGGCCCCGGGTGGCAGCGCGCGTGGTCAAAGGTCTTGCCGGACGGTGAGGTTGCCCGCGCCATGGCCGCTTTCAGGCCAAGTGTGTTGACGTCGGGCCCCTGCGTTGCGCAGGGTGGCTACTCCCCCATGACCCCGCCAGTGTAGCAGCCACCCTGATGCCATCAGGGTTTATCCGGGCGGCCGAGCGCCTTGCGCCAGGGCTTGACCTGAATTAAATTACCGACCGGTCGGTTAATGAATGAACCCCCACCCGCAAGGAGACACCCGATGGCCAAGCACGAACACCTCGCCAAGAGCATGGCGCTGCCGCCGATGACGCCGCAGCCCAATGTCTACCCGCTGAGCTGGCACGCCCACACGAAGAAGCTGGAAGACATCTGGGACGCCGCCCAGCGCGAGAACTGGGACCCGAAGAAGCTGCCCTGGGACACGTTCGACCCCAGCACCTACAGCTGGGAGGAGCGCGAGGCCATCGCCTACTGGTGGACCATCCTGTCGGTGTTTGACGCCTCGGCGCCGCCGGTGTTCGCCGCCGCCTTCATCAAGACCTACGAGGCGCATGAGGAGGACGCGGTGCGCCGCTGCTTCTTCAGCGTCACCCGCGACGAGCAGAACCACGAGCAGATCTGCGGCCTGGCGATCACCAAGATGCTGGAGCACCCGGACCCGCTGACCTATGTGCCCAAGACCGAGATCGGCCGCAAGGCGCAGCGCAATGCGCACTGGCTGTACTACAACGGTGGGCGCTACTGGAACGGCTACAAGAACGCCGTGCCCAAGTACAGCCTGGCGGTGCTGTTCAGCAGCTTCCTGATGGGCGAGATCGCCGCCGCCACCATCTTCCACCAGATGGCCGCCCAGTGCACCGAGCCGGTGTTCAAGGAGGCCTTTCGCAACATCGGTCGCGACGAAGGCCGCCACATGGCGATCTGCCTGTCGCTGATGGAGCGCGACTACCCGAAGATGGACCTGAGTGACAAGGCGCTGATCACCAAGCAGGTGCGCGCCGGCTTCCTGTTCCTGTCGGGCGTGCTGTTCGAGCCGCCGGAGGATTTCTGGGACATCCCCGCCGACTTCGTCGCCTGGCAGCGCGAGATCGAGACCGTGGCCCGCAACGCCGGCTTCTACGTGCCGGAATACGAGGCCAAGAAGGAGAACTGGAAGAACGCCATGCTCAACCTCAAGGGCGTGCTCGACAAGTACGGCATCCCGTTCCCGGCGATCCCCGAAGTGGGCATCACCGGAGAAGAGATCCGCGACGTCGACATGGTCGACATCATTCCCGTGTTCTGAGGCCCCCAGGCTCCCTGGCGGTCGCCACCCCCCAAGGGGGCTCGCGCAGCGGCCCGGCGAAGCCGGTTCCGCGCGCGGTCCTTGACGGGGCGGCGTACCGCCGCGGTCGGCGCATCGTCAAAGCGGAGAACTGAATGGGTGTGATTCGTCTGCATCCCAGCGGGCGCACGGTCGCGTGCGACAGCGGCCTGACCGTGCTGGAGGCGCTGGAGAAGGCGGGCTATGCCCTGCCGAACAATTGCCGGGCTGGCGCCTGTGGCGAGTGCAAGGTGAAGGTCGTCTCGGGCCACTTCGACCAGGGTTTCGTGCTGGACATGGCGCTCAGCCAGGACGAGCGGCGCCAGGGCTATGGCCTGATGTGCATGGCCAAGCCGCTGAGCGACGAGCTGGTGATCGAGTGGGGCACCGACGCCGCCGGCCCCAAGCTGTTTCCGCCGCGCGAGCAGCAGTACTACGTGGTGACCGACCGCGTGCCGCGCACGCCGCGCATCGTCGAGCTGCGGCTGCGCCCGCTGGGTGAGCCGATGCGCTACTGGCCCGGCCAGTACGTGCAGCTGGGCGATGCCTCGGCCGGTGCGCCGGTCCGCAGCTATTCCCTGGCCAGCGCGCCGCGCGAGGATGGCGAGATCACGCTGCAGGTGACGCGCCAGGACCAGGGCACCACCAGCCGCTGGATCCATGAGCAGCTGCAGCCCGGTGAGCAGGTCAAGGTCAGCGGCCCCTACGGCACCTTCATCGGTGACCCGGCCGTGGACACGCCGGTGCTGTGCCTGGCGGCCGGCTCGGGCCTGGCGCCGATCCTGGCATTGACCGAGGCGGCGCTGCGCCGCGGCTTCAAGCAGCCGGTGACCCTGGTCTACTCAGGCCGCACGCCGGACGACGTCTACGACACCGGCCTGATGGCCTGGTGGAAGGCCAGGCACCGTGGCTTCAGCTATCGGCCCACGCTGACCGGTCCTGCGCCGATGGGCTGGCAGGGCCTGACCGGCCGCATCCCGGCACTGCTGCCCGGTTTGTTCCCGGACCTGTCCGGACACAGCGTCTTCGTGGCCGGCGCCACCGCCTTCGTGGACGACTGCGTGGCCGCCGCGAGAGCGCTGGGCGCGCGCGACGAGCTGCTGCACACCGAGGGCTACTTCAGCCAGGACCGCGCGCAGCCCTGAGCCGATCGCAGCGCGGCCTGTGTTGCCCACCGCACAGAGGCAGCCCCACTCCCCCCTCCACCATGCCCAGACCGCACCAGCCGTATCCGTGCGGGAGGTCCCCTTCCGTTCATCTCATGGAGATACCTATGAAGACAATTCACGCCCTGGCGCTTGCGGCCCTCACCGGCATGGCCCAGGCGGGCACGGTGTACGACAACTTCCAGCTCACCAAGTGGGTGGTGCGGGTCTCCCCCGCGGTGCATGTCTTCGAGCACGCCGGCCGGCTGCGCGTGGACCTGAACAAGGGCGTCCAGGGTGAGGTCTCCAGCGGTGGCTACTACAGCACCTGCCAACTGACCGGCGACTTTGATGTGTCGACCGAGTTCTACCTGCCCGAGTACCCCGCCGCCAACGGCGTGCGCGTCGGTCTGATGCTCAACACCACGCAGACCAACGGCGTCGGTTTCGACACCACCTACGCCGCGATGCAGATGGTCAGCCTGCCTGACGGCACTGCGCAGTACGCCGGCGACCTGAGCAACTATGGCTACACGCTCAACGCCCCGGCGAACACCAGCAACATCCAGGGCAAGCTGCGCCTGAAGCGTGCCGGCCAGATGCTGACCGCCTATTTCTGGGACGGCCCGCACGGACAATGGGTGCCGGTGGCCACCAGCGCCACCTTCACGGCGGCGCCGGTGTATTTCGGCCTGACCAGCTGGAGCCAGGACAGCTACTTCGGCGACATGAGGGTGCGCACCGCCTTCGACAACCCCACCATCGACGGCAGCTGCGCCAACTGACCGGTGCCGGCGCGCTCAGCGCCGCTCGCCGCGGCGCTGAGCGCGTCTGCTTCACCGCCGAGGGCTGCCGCGACGCTGGCGCGCCTGCTTCACCGCCGAGGGCTGCCGCGCCGTTGGCGCGCCTGCCAGAGCGGCCGCTTGGCCTTGAGCTGCCGCTCGATGCCGTCATTGAGCACTTCGCGCAGGCCCAGCACCTCGTCCAGGTTGCCGTAGACCCCGGGGAAGCGCAGGTCCAGCCACAGCCACAGCGTGCAGGCGCGCAGGGCCTGTTCCATGCGCTCCAGGCGGCTGTGGCTGTCGACCATGTCCAGGAACACCGGACGGCCGGCCTGGCCGGTGGCGGCGTGCTGGTGGGCCCAGCTGTAGAAGTCCTGCAGCAGGTGCTCGGTTCGGGTGTCCACCGGCGCCTGGGCGTAGATGAAGCGCTCCTTCAGGCTCAGGCTGCCGGCCTGGGCATCCAGCTCCACCGCCAGGTCCAGCATCTGCTCGAGCTCGGCCACCTCGAAGTGGGCGTTGTCCAGCGCCAGCTGGTCCATGAACACGCTCAGCACCTCGTGCAGCCGCGACTTGCCCAGGCGCTGCGAGATGGTGCTGACATGCCACCAGTTCGGCGCCACCGGCGCCTTGAAATGGCGCGGCGCGCGTGGCGGGCGCGGCAGCAGTTCCTTCAGAGCGCGCGCGGCGCCGGGTTCGGCCTCGTGCAGCACGCCGGTGAAGCCTTCCTCGTGGATGCCGTAGCGGCCGGCACGGCCGGCGATCTGGTGCACCTCGGACTCGGTCAGCGCGCGGTCGCCCACGCCGTCGAACTTGACCATGGTGGAAAACAGCACGCGGCGGATCGGCAGGTTCAGGCCCATGCCGATCGCGTCGGTGGCCACCAGGATGTGCGACTCGCCACCGGCGAAGCGCTCGGCCTCGCGCCGGCGCACCTCGGGCGGCAGCGCGCCGTAGATCACGCTGACCGGATGGCCATTGGCGGCGATCTGGTCGCGCAGCATCAGCACGTCGCGGCGGCTGAAGGCCACCACGGCGTCGCCCTTCTTCAGCGTGGGCAGGGCCACTGGGCCGGGCAGCAACTGAACATGCTGCTTGCGCTGGAACTGGCGCACCTCCACCGCCTCGCCGCACAGGCCCAGCAGGGTTTCGATCGCCGGCACCGCGTAGGCCGAGCAGATCACGATCACCTCGCGCGCCGGCACGCCGACGATGGCCTGGGTCCAGGCCCAGCCGCGCGAGGCGTCGAAGATCATCTGCGCCTCGTCGATCACCGCCACATCCAGCACCTCGCGGGTGCCCACCATCTCGATCGTGCTGCTGACCACACGGGCGCCGTCGGCCGGCTGGTTCTCCTCGCCGGTCAGCAGGCTGCAGGGCACGCCGCGCGCCACCAGGCGGTCGCGGCCCTCCAGCGCCAGCAGGCGCAGCGGGGCCAGGTAGGCGCCGTCCAGTGCGCCGGCCAGCTTCTCGAAGGCGGCGTGGGTCTTGCCGCTGTTGGGCGGGCCCACGTAGAGCGTGACCTTGCGCTTGAGTTGTCGCGCCAGCGGGAAGCTGTCGGGGTAGCCCTGGAAGGCCAGCTCGTGCGTCAGGCTGGAGAGCGTCTGCTGCTCGCCCACCTGGCGCTCCCAGCGGTCCTGGGCGCGGGTGCAGGCGGCTTTCAGCTCGTCGGCACTGCCGGCGCGCGAGAGTTCGGCCTGCAGGCGCGGCAGCAGTGTGTCCATCGCCGCCTCGTCGCACCAGGCGCTGCGCTCGGCCAGGCTGTCGATGTGGGCGGCGACCTCGGCCGCATGGGGGCAGGGCGGGGCGTCGGCCAGGCCGCCCAGCAGCGCGCGCTTGTCGCCGTGGCGGAAGTAGGCCCAGACCACCTCGGCGTCCACCGGCGCGCGGTAGGCGATCTGCAGCGCGCCGGGCTGGGACCAGGCCGCCCAGCGCAGCGGCAGCGGCGCGCGGTACAGGCGTTCCCAGCCTTCGCCCAGGCCGCGCGCGGTGTCGCGGGTGATGCCCAGCGCCTCCAGCGTGGCGTGGCGCTCCAGCATCGGGCCGCGGGTCTCGCGGCCCACGCCGACCTCGTCCAGGTGGCGCAGCGCGGCGTCGATCAGGCCCGGCGCGATCCAGCGGCTGGGCCGCTGGTGCGGCACCGCCTTCTGCAGCAGGATCAGGCCGCGCTCGTCCAGGTGGTGCTCGAAACCGGGCGCGGCTTCATCGAGGAAGTCGGCCGGCTTGACCACCTGCGGCAGGTTGTAGGCCCCCTGGCGAACGCGTTCCAGCTGCTCGGGGGTGATGTGGGCCGGCACGCGGGGGGCGTGGCGGGCGTCGGGCAGGCGAAGGAGGGGAGGGTTCATGCGCTGCCCGATTGTCGCGGCTTCGGCGGATCGGCCATGCCGTGCGCCGCACGCGCCTTGCGGCACTGGGTGTCGCCGGGCTCGACCGAGCGGCAGGTGCTGGCGCGCAGCGGATAGATCCGGCAGCCCACCGACTGGCCCACCTGGCCGTCCAGCGCCACGCAGCGCACCGGTCGCGCGGTGGTGCCGCGCATCGCCACCAGGTGCGGGCTGACCGGCTCGGTCAGCGTGGCCGGCACACCTCCGCCGCCCGGACAGGCATCGGTCTCGGACCAGTGGAAGGAGACCCGGAAGGTGGCGCAGCAGGCGCCGCAGGTGGTGCAGTCGAGCGACATCGGTTGCGGTATTCTGGCCGCTGACCGGCGGCCATGGCCGCCCCACTACCTGCTCAGGACACCCGATCCATGACCCATGCCTTCACCCGCCGCGGCCTGGTCCGCACCCTGGCCGCTGCCGCCGCACTCAGCGCCGCCGGCCTGGCCCACGCCGATGGCAAGACCATCAAGCTGCTGGTGGGTTTTCCGCCCGGCGGCGGCACCGACGCCATCGCCCGCCTGCTGGCCGAGCATCTGAAGGATGAGCTGGGTGGCGCGACCATCATTGTCGAGAACAAGGCCGGCGCCGGCGGCCAGCTGGCCGCGCAGGCGCTGAAGGCCGCGCCAGCCGATGGCACGACGCTCTTCCTCAGCCACGACCACACGATCTCGATCGTCCCGCAGACCGTGAAGACGCCGGGCTTCGAGCCCGCCAAGGACTTTGTGCCGGTGGCCGGCTTCGCCACCTTCGTCAACGCCCTGGCGGTGTCGGGCGGCACGCCGGCCAAGAGCTACACCGAGTACCTGGCCTGGCTGCGTGGCCCGCAGGGCGGCAAGGGCGTGGTGGGCGTGCCGGCGCCGGGCTCGGTGCCCGAGTTCCTGGTCAAGGTGCTGGGTGAGCGCAACAAGCTCGACCTGGTGGCCGCGCCCTACCGCGGCAGCGCGCCGATGATGGCCGACATGCTGGGCAACCAGATCGCCGCCGGTGTGGGCTCGGTGCCCGACTTCATCGAGAACCACAAGGCCGGCAAGCTGCGCATGGTGGCGGTGATCGGCGAGAAGCGCCAGGCCGTGTTGCCCGACGTGCCCACCTTCAAGGAACTGGGCCTAAGTGGCTTCGAGGACCTGCCCTACTACGGCATCTGGGCGCCCACCGGCACGCCCAAGGCCACGCTGGACCAGCTCTCGGCCGCACTGGCCAAGGTGGTGGCCAAGCCGGCGGTGCACGATCGCCTGAGCGCGATGGGCCTGACCGTGGGCCACATGAGCGGCGAGCAACTGGGCAAGACCGAGGCGGCCTACACCGCGACCTGGTCGAAGATCATCAAGGCCACCGGCTTCCAAGCGCAATGACCGATCGCGGCTGGGTCGCGTTCGAGACGCCCGTCGGCGTCTGCGGCCTGGCCTGGGACACGCAGCAGCGCCTGGCCGGCAGCCTGCTGCCCGGCGACGGCCTGTCGGCGCGCATGCGCCGCCGCCACGGCGAGGGCCCGTCGGCCGAGGTGCCAGCCTTCGCCCAGACCTGGATCACCCGGCTGCGCGCCGTGATGGCCGGCGCCAACGACGACCTTTCCGACATCCCGCTGGCCGATGACGACGCGCCCGACTTCCACCGCCGCGTCTGGGCGCTGGCGCGCGCCATCCCGCCCGGCCAGACACGGACCTATGGCGACCTGGCGCTGGCCCTGGGCGAACCCGGCGCTGCCCGCGCCGTGGGCCAGGCGCTGGGCGCCAATCCCTTCGCGCCCATCGTGCCCTGCCACCGCATCCTGGCCGCCCACGGCGGCGCGGGCGGCTTCTCGGCGCCGGGCGGCACGCGCACCAAGCTGCAACTGCTGGCGCTGGAACACGCGCGCCTGACGCCCCACCCGGACCAGACGTCCTTGTTCTGACGCGGGCGAGCGGTTTGTTGTAGCATATTGCTACCACTGCTGTCGGAGCCTGCCATGGCCACTGCCGCCGCCCCCATCCGCCTGGACCGTGAACTGGCCGCCGCCGCCCGCGAGGCCGCCCAGACCATGAGCCGAAGCGTGGCCGAGCAGGTCAGCCATTGGGCCCGGCTGGGCCGCGAGCTGGAACGCAGCCCGGGCGTCTCGGTGGCCCAGGTGCAGGCGGTGCTGCGCGGCCAGGCCTCATACGACGCGCTGCAGCTGCAGGAACAGGCCGTGGTGCGCGCCACCTGGGAGGAACAGCTGGCGGCGCAGCTGGCGCGCCTGGACCTGGCACGCGATTTCGCCCAGGAGGGCCACCGCTACGCCGAGCTGGACGCCAACGGCCAGCTGCGCATCGTCGAGTGAGGCTGCCGCCCCCACCGGATGCCCCTGCTGCAACTGATCGCCGGCCCCAACGGCGCAGGCAAGACCACCTTTTTCGAGCGCGTGCTGTCACCCATCACGCGCCTGCCCTTCATCAATGCCGACGTGCTGGCGCGCCAGCACTGGCCGGGTGACGAAGAAGCGCATGGCCACGAGGCCGCCGCACTGGCCGCGCAGGCCCGCCAGCAGGCGCTGGCGCAAGGCCTGTCCTTCGCGGCCGAGACGGTCTTCTCCCACCCCTCCAAGCTGGCCCTGGTGCAGGACGCCCAGGCCCGCGGCTACCTGGTCCACCTGCACGTGGTGCTGGTGCCGGTGGAGCTGAGCGTGGCGCGCGTGAAGCTGCGGGCGGCGCAGGGCGGGCACTCGGTGCCGGAAGAGCGCGTGCGCGAGCGCCACCAGCGGCTGTGGAGCCTGCTGGCCCAGGCCGCCTGGCGCGCCGATGGCACGCGCGTCTACGACAACAGCAGCGCGCGCCACCCCTTCCGCCTGGCCGCCACCTACGAACACGGCCGCGCGCTGGGGCCGATCGAGCTGCCCACCTGGTCGCCGTGGCTGGAGCCCCGGCCATGACGGCTACGCCGGTCCGCGTGCTCAGCGTCATCCCGCCGATGACCCAGCTCAACACGCCCTACCCGTCCACCGCCTACCTGACCGGCTTCCTGCGCTCGCGCGGCATCACCGCGGTGCAGGAGGACCTGGCGCTGGCGCTGGTGCTGGACCTGTTCACCCCCGACGGCCTGGACGCGCTGCGCGCCGATGCCCGCCGCGTGGCCCAGCCGGGCCGGGTGATCGCCCATTTCCTGCAGCACTTCGACGCCTACCGCGCCACCATCGCGCCGGTGATCCGCTTCCTGCAGGGCGGCGACAGCACGCTGGCGCACCGCATCAACGCCCGCACCCTGCTGCCCGAAGGCCCGCGCTTCGACGCGCTGGAGCACTACGTGGACGACGGCAGCGGCGACCCGCTGGGCTGGGCCTTCGGCGTGCTGGGCGGCACCGACCGCGCGCGCCACCTGGCCACGCTCTACCTGAACGACCTGGCCGACGTGATCCGCGAGGCGGTGGACCCGCGCTTCGAGTTCGTCCGCTACGCCGAGCGCCTGGCCACCAGCCAGCCCAGCTTCGAGCCGATGGCCGAGGCCTTGGCCGCGCCGCCCAACCTGCTCGACCGCAAGCTGGCGCGCCTGACGCGCGAGGCGCTGGCGCGCCACCAGCCCACGCTGGTGCTGCTGTCGGTGCCCTTCCCGGGTGCGCTGTACGCGGCGCTGCGCATCGCCGCGGCGGTCAAGGCACACGATGCCACGATCACCGTGGCGCTGGGCGGCGGCTTCGTCAACACCGAGCTGCGCCAGCTGCGCGAGCCGCGTCTGTTTGACCATGTCGACGTGATCACGCTGGACGGCGGCGAGCGCCCGCTGCTGGCGCTGATCGAGCACCTGCAGGGCCAGCGCTCGCGCGAGCGCCTGGTGCGCGCCATGGTGCGCGAGGGGGGCGCGGTGCGCCAGATCCACTGGCCCGAGCCCGACATCCCCTTCGACGAGGTGGGCACGCCCACCTGGGACGGCCTGCCACTGGCCAAGTACCTGTCGCTGCTGGACATGCTCAACCCGATGCACCGGCTGTGGAGCGACGGGCGCTGGAACAAGCTCACCGTGGCGCACGGCTGCTACTGGAAGAAGTGCAGCTTCTGCGACGTCAGCCTGGACTACATCTCGCGCTACGAGGCGGCCAATGCCTCGGTGCTGGTCGACCGCATCGAGACCATCGTCGCCGAGACCGGGCAGACGGGCTTCCACTTTGTCGACGAGGCCGCGCCGCCCAAGGCGCTCAAGGCGCTGGCCGATGAGCTGCAGCGCCGCGGCACCGGCATCAGCTGGTGGGGCAACATCCGCTTCGAGAAGACCTTCACGCCGGCGCTGTGCCGGCAGCTGGCCGACAGCGGCTGCATCGCCGTCACCGGCGGCCTGGAGGTGGCCTCCGACCGCCTGCTGGCGCTGATGGCCAAGGGCGTGACGGTGGAGCAGGTGGCGCGCGTCACCAAGGGCTTTGCCGACGCGGGGGTGCTGGTCCACGCCTACCTGATGTACGGCTTCCCCACGCAGACACTGCAGGACACGGTGGACGCGCTGGAGCTGGTGCGCCAGCTGTTTGCCGAGGGCTGCATCCACAGCGGCTTCTTCCACCGCTTCGCCTGCACCGTCCATTCGCCGGTGGGGCAGGATCCGGCGCATTACGGCGTGCAGCTGCTGCCGCTGCCCGACTCCCCGTTCGCGATGAACGACGTGGGCTTCGTCGATCCCACCGGTGTGGACCACGACCTGCTCGGCCCGGGGCTGAAGAAGGCGATCTACAACTTCATGCACGGCATCGGCCTGGACGAGGACGTGCGCGCCTGGTTCGAGCAGTGGCCGGGCAAGGTGCCGCGGCCCACGGTGCACCGCCAGCGCATCGCCCGGGCGTTGCAGCAGCGCTGATCAGGCGGCCAGCCGGGCCTTCCAGTGGCGGAACTGCCAGCGCAGGTCGGCCCAGGCCTGGCGCCAGGCCTGCGGGCAGCGCGGCCGCCAGGTGCGGGCGTTCGACACCTCGATGCCCTGCATGCTGGGGTGCCATTCGTCGTGGGCCACACGGTGCCACGCGCGGCCCAGGCGGACCACGCCGTCGCGGTCGGCCAGCAGCACCATCGAGCCCTTGACCAGCGGCGCCAGCAGGCGGGCGAAGGCCTCGGAGCGCACGGTGGCGCGGGCCTGGGCGTCGGTCAGGCCGGCCATCAGCTCGCCCAGCAGGCGGGCCAGTTCGGCGGTGTCGCTGTGGCCCGGCTGGCTGGGCCGCAGCTGGCGGATCGAGCCGTTGTGCATCAGCCAGAGGCCCGGCCGCACCAGGAAGGGGTGGGTCATCGCCAGGTTCACCGAGCCCACCGTGGCTTGCCGCAGGTGCAGCAGCGCCGGTTGATCCTCGGGCAGCGACTGCAGGTGAGCCAGCAGGTCATCCAGCCGCATGCCCTGCTGGGCGCGGGGCTCGCCGTCGGCGCCCCAGGTGATCACGCCCCAGCCATGGGGGTTGCGGCGCCAGGCGTTCTCGACGAAGGCGGGGCAGACCGGGCGGCCGGCGGGCTTGTGGATGATCAGGCACATCGGGCGACAACGCGTGAGGGGGCGAATCGGTTGATGCAAGTCGCGTTCCCGGGGACTTCGGCGTGCCCGGGCCTGACTTGAGTCCGACTTCGGCCCGGCTTGGCCCCGGTTGCACGCCGATCACGAAAAAGGCGTCCAATACGCCCCCGGGCTGCTTCGGTGGGCCCGACAAGGAGACCCTGTTGACCCTGCAAGACCGCATCGACGCCTGGCGTGACGACCAACTGGTCGGCATGCGCCGCGGCATCGAGAAGGAAAGCCTGCGCACCACCCCCGACGGTGGCCTGGCGATGACGCCGCACCCGCTGGCGCTGGGTTCGGCCCTCACCCACCCGCACATCACCACCGACTTCAGCGAGTCGCAGCTGGAGCTGGTCACCGGCGCCTTCACCCGCGTCGAGGCCACCTTCGCGCAACTCAGTGAACTGCACCAGGTGGTGGCTCAGGCCCTGGGCGACGAGCGCATGTGGGTCTCCAGCATGCCCTGCTGCCTGCCCAGCGAAGAGGCCATTCCGCTGGGCCAGTACGGCGCCTCGCACATCGGCCGCGTCAAGACCGTCTACCGCCAGGGCCTGTCGCACCGCTACGGGCGGCGCATGCAGACCATCTCGGGCATCCACTACAACTGGTCGCTGCCCGGGCTGGGCAATGACGAGTACTTCCACCTGATCCGCAACTTCCGCCGCGACAGCTTCCTGCTGCTGTGGCTGTTCGGCGCGTCACCGGCGGTGTGCGCCAGCTTCGTCGACGGCCTGCCGCACGGCCTGGAGCCGCTGAGCGCTGGCACGCTGCACCTGCCGCACGCCACTTCGCTGCGCATGGGCCGGCTGGGCTACCAGAGCGAGGCCCAGGCCTCGCTGGCCGTCAGTTACAACGGGCTGGACGGCTACGGCGCCACGCTGGAAGACGCGATGACCCGCATCTGGCCGGCCTACCAGGCGATCGGCCTGCGCGACGAGCAGGGCGGCTGGCGCCAGCTCAGCACCCATCTGCTGCAGATCGAGAACGAGTTCTACGGCACCATCCGCCCCAAGCGCACGATCCACTCCGGCGAGCGGCCGCTGCACGCGCTGCGCGAGCGCGGCGTCGAGTATGTCGAGGTGCGCTGCATGGACCTCGACCCCTTCGAGCCGCTGGGCATCGCGCCCGACACCGCCCGCGTGATCGACCTGTTCCTGCTGCACTGCCTGGCCAGCGACAGCCCGCCCGACCACCCCGACGAGATTGCCGCGCTCAGCGAGAACCAGCAGCGCGTGGCCGCCCGCGGGCGCGAGCCGGGCCTGCGCCTGACCCGCGGCGGTGCCGAGGTGGTGCTGGTGGAGTGGGCGGCCGAGCTGCTGGAAGGCTGCGAGCCGATCGCCCGGCGCATGGACGCGGCGCTGGGCGGCCAGGCCTACCGGCAGGCGCTGGCCAGCGCGCAGTCGCGGCTGCTGCACCCCGATGCGCTGCCCTCGGCGCGGGTGCTGCGCGAAGCCTCCGACACCTGGCGCGGCGAATACACCGCGATGATCGCCGCGCTGTCGCAGGCCACCCGGCGGGTGCTGCTGGCGCAACCGCTGTCCACCGAGCGCGCGCTGCACTGGGCCGCGCTGGCCGACCGGTCGCTGCGCGAGCAGGCCCGGATCGAGGCCGAACAGCAGGGCAGCTTCGACGACTTCGTGACGGACTACCTGGACGCCCGCCGCTTGCTGGCCTGATCCACCGGCTTGGGGATGGCTGCGGGTTAGCCCGAAGCCAGCGCGCTGAGGCCCGCCCGCAGCATCGCGGACACGCGGCCGGATGGTTTGGCCGCGCCCACCCTCAAGGAAGCTGTCATGGGATCTGTTCGACTCGCCCTCTGGGCACCCCGCTGCGCACTGGTGGCCTCGCTGGCCCTGCTGCCCTTCACCGCCTCGGCGGCCTCGTCCAGGCTGCAGGAGCTGAGTGCCAGGGTGGACGCGCTGTCGGCCCAGCTGGCGCAACTGCAGCAGCAGCAGGGTGCGCGGCAGGCCCGCGCCACCGCGGTCCTGCCCAGTGACATCGTGGGCACCTGGACCCTCAAGGGCTTCCAGTCCGAGCTGCATGCCGGCGTGGGCAGCTGGCAGGTGAGCAGCTATGTCTACAACGGCACGGTCGAATTCACCGCCGATGGCAAGTACAAGCTGACCATCGTCGAGTCCGGCAACCGGCTGACCAATGGTGGCGAGGCGGTCAGCTCCTACGTGAATCCCGAGGCCGTGGCGCGCGGCAAGTGGAAGCTCAAGGGCAACGACCTGACCCTGGACAGCGGGCTGGCCGTGAAGATCGACGCCGGCCTGTCCGTGATGACCATGGCCTCCGCCAACCCGGCCGACAACACCAACGTGATGCTGGTGCTGACCAAGCAGCCGGCGCCCTGACCCGCAGGGCGCTCAGCCCTTTTTGGCCACCAGCGTCAGGATGTCGTAGCTGGCCACCAGGTCACCGGCCTGGTTGGTCACCTCGACATCCCAGGCCACCACGCCCTGGCCGCGCCCCTGCGCATCCACCTTCATGCGGTCGATCTTGCGCTTGGCGGTCAGGCGGGCCTGGATGGTGTCGCCGATCGCCACCGGCTTGACGAAGCGCAGCGTGTCCAGGCCGTAGTTGGCCAGCACCGGGCCCGGTGCCGGGCTCACGAACAGGCCGGCCGCCGCCGACAGCACGAAGTAGCCGTGGGCGATGCGCTGGCCGAAGGCGGTGTCCTTGGCGGCGATGGCGTCGAAGTGCATGTAGAAGTAGTCGCCCGAGATGCCGCCGAAGTTGACGATGTCGGCTTCGCTGACGGTGCGCCGGTGCGTCAGCAGGCTCTCGCCGATCTGCAGCTCCTCGAAGTGGCGGCGGAAGGGGTGGACCTCGGTCTCGATGCGGGCGGCGCCGCGCACGTACTCGCCGGTCACTGCGGACAGCATGGTGGGCGAGCCCTGCAGCGCGGCGCGCTGCAGGTAGTGCTTGACGGCGCGCGTGCCGCCCAGCTCCTCGCCACCGCCGGCGCGGCCCGGGCCGCCGTGCTTGAGCATCGGCAGCGGGCTGCCGTGGCCGGTGGATTCGGGCGCGGCGTCGCGGTCCAGCACCAGGATGCGGCCGTGCAGCGCGGCCACCTCGGGCACCACGCGCGCGGCCACGGCCGGGTCGTGGGTGACCAGCGAGCCGACCAGGCTGCCCTGACCCATCGCCGCCAGCGCCACCGCCTCGTCCAGGTCGTCGTAGGGCATCAGCGTGCTGACTGGGCCGAAGGCCTCCAGCTCATGCACGGCAGGGGTGTGCAGCGCGCGCTCGGCCAGCAGCAGCGTGGGCGCGAAGAAGGCGCCCTCGGCCACGCCCTCGCCACGCGGCGCGAAGCCGTCGCTGGCGCCGAAGACGGGGCGCGCGCCGCCCTCGATCAGCGCGGCCACGCGCTCGGCCACGTCGCGCTGCTGGTCGGCGCTGGCCAGCGCGCCCATCTTCACGCCATCGACCGCCGGGTCGCCCACCACCACCTTGGCCAGGCGCTCGCGCAGCGCGCTGGCCACGGCGTCCAGGTGGGCCCGCGGCACGATGGCGCGGCGGATCGCGGTGCACTTCTGGCCGGCCTTCACCGTCATCTCGCGCGCCACTTCCTTGACGAAGAGGTCGAACTCGGGCGAGCCGGGCACCGCATCGGGCGCCAGGATTGCGCAGTTCAGCGAGTCGGCCTCGGCGTTGAAGGGGATGCTCTTCGCAATGACATTGCGGTGCACGCGCAGCTTTGCTGCTGTGTCGGCCGAGCCGGTGAAGGTGACCACGTCGCGGCCGTCCAGGCGGTCCAGCAGGTCGCCGGTGGAGCCGATCACCAGCTGCAGCGCGCCCTCGGGCAGCAGGCCGCTCTCGATGATCAGCCGCATCGCCGCTTCGGTCAGGTAGCTGGTGGCGCTGGCGGGCTTGCCGATGCAGGGCATGCCGGCCAGGAAGCTGGGCGCGAACTTTTCCAGCAGGCCCCAGATGGGGAAGTTGAAGGCGTTGATGTGCACCGCCAGACCGCGGCGTGGCACCAGGATGTGGGTGCCGGCGAACTGGCCCTGCTTGCCCAGCGATACCGCCGGCCCCTCGTGCCAGACATTGCCCGAGGGCAGCTCGTTGCTGCCGCTGCTGGCATACGCGAACAGCGTGCCGGTGCCGCCCTCGATGTCGATCCAGCTGTCGGCGCGCGTGGCGCCGGTGTGCGCCGACACCGCGTAAAGCTGCTCCTTGCGCTCATTGAGGTACTTGGCCAGCGCCTTCAGGATCGCGGCACGCTGCTGGAAGTCGAGCTTCAGCAGGTTCGCCACGCCGACGGTGCGCGCGTGGTGCACGGCTTCCGCAAAGTCGATCGCCTCGGCGTGGGTGGTGGCCACCGGTTGGCCGTTGATGGCGCTGCGCAGCGTCTGCGCGGCCTCGCGGCCGACCCAGCGGCCGGCGATGTAGGACTGGAGTTGCATGGTCATGGGATCCCTGGCGAATCAAGAGCCGAGGCCAGCGCCGGGCCGCTCCCAAGCGGCCTCGGCACCCTCTCGGAGGGTGGCGCCGGTACTCCGGCGCCGGGTGTTGTCAATCCCCGCCGAGGCCAGCGCCGGGCCGCTCCCAAGCGGCCTCGGCACCCTCTCGGAGGGTGGCGCCGGTACTCCGGCGCCGGG
>NZ_JAGQDD010000021.1:0-90238 GCF_018069845.1 Ideonella alba | reverse complement strand
TGGTGGGCCCTGTAGGATTCGAACCTACGACCAACGGATTAAGAGTCCGCTGCTCTACCAACTGAGCTAAGAGCCCGCTCGTATCGCCTGGCACCGGCACGAAGGCCAGCGCTGGGCAGTGGTGGGTTGTGCAGGATTCGAACCTGCGACCAACGGATTAAAAGTCCGCTGCTCTACCGACTGAGCTAACAACCCTCTCCGGCAGAGCCCTAGACTATAGCACGCTTCTGCACGGATTCAGCCTGACCTGCATCGGACAGGCACAAACGCATCAGTTCAGCGGCCGCCGCCAGGCCCATGCTGGCGGTGACGGTGACGCTGGATCCGTAGCCATGGCAGTTCAGGCTGCCATCGCTGTCGCAGGCATCGGCCGGCGGCGCCACCGGCTCGCGCGAGAACACGCAGCGCAGGCCGATGCGGCCCTGGCGCGGCGCGCCGTGTTCGCGACGCAGACGCTGGCGCAGCGAGGACAGCAGCGGATCATGGGTGACCGCGGCCAGGTCGTCGATCTCCAGCCGCTCGGGCCGCAGCTTGCCGCCGGCCGCGCCGCAGCACACCAGCGGCACGCGGGCCGCGCGTGCCCAGGCGGCCAGCGCCAGCTTGGCCCGCACCTGGTCGCAGGCGTCGATCAGGCCGTCCACCGGCGCCGGCAGCAAGGCCGGCCAGTTGCCGGGCTCGACGAAGGCATCGACCACCTGCACGGCACAGCCGGGGTGGATGTCGGCCAGGCGCTCGGCCAGGGCCTCGCCCTTGGCCTGGCCCAGCGTGCGGCCGGTGGCCTGCACCTGCCGGTTGATGTTGGACTCGGCCACATGGTCCAGGTCGATCAGCACCAGGCCCGCCACTCCGCTGCGGCCCAGCGCCTCCACCGCCCAGGAGCCCACGCCACCCAGGCCCACCACGGCCAGGCGCAGGCCACGCAGGCGCTGGTAGGCGGCGTCGCCATGCAGACGGCGCAGGCCGCCGAATCGGCGCTCCAGGTCGGCCTCGTCCGCCACCGGCGGCGTGCTCACAGCAGACGCTCCAGGCGCGCGGCCTCCCAGCGCAGCACGGCCCAGGCGCCGGCGATGATGGCCAGCGTGCTGATCAGCGAACCCAGCGCCAGCGTCGACAGGCCCGACAAGCCCTGGCCGAAGCTGCAGCCCAGCGCCGTCACACCGCCCACGCCCATCAGCACCGCACCCAGCAGGTGGCGCCCCAGGTCGGCCGGGTTGCGAAAACTCTCCCAGCGGAACTGGCCCGACTGCCAGGCTGACAGTCCTGCGCCCAGCACCAAGCCCAGCGAGATGACGATGCCCACGCTCAGCACCCGGTTGCGGTCACTGAAATAGGTCAGCCAGTCCAGCGTGAAGGCCGCCGGGCTGACGAAGTTGTAGCCCTCCATCGCATGGCTGGCCGTGGCCAGGTAGACCGGCTCCAGCGTGTCGGGATGCTCGGGCAGGAAGCCCAGGTGGCCACTGACCCACCACTGCGCCACCAGCAGCAGACCGACCAGCGCGCCGGGCAGCACTTCCTTCCAACGCGCACGCCACAGCACGCCGGCCGCCAGCAGCACCGCCAGCCCCAGGGCCAGCGCCGTCTGTCCACCCGGGCCCAGGTGCAGCAGCGAGGGCAGGTCCTGGCGTGCCGGCAGTTCCAGCGCCAGCCGGTCCACGGTGCGGTCGCGCGCCACCGCGGTGATGCCGCGCAGCGTGGCCTGCGCCGCGATGCCCATCACCAGGAAGACCACCAGCGACTTCAGGTTGCCACCACCGATGCGCACCAGCGTGCGCGCCCCGCAGCCCGAGCCCAGCACCATGCCGGCGCCAAACATCAGCCCACCCACCAGGTGCGAGCCCCACTGCAGCGTCGGTGCGGTGTAGAAGCTGCCGGCGCGGTCGATCTGACCGCTGGCCGAGAGCAGCCCGAAGCCGCCGATCGCCACCGCCAGCGCCAGGCCAAAGGCGCGCGCCCGGGTGCTGTCGCCAAAGCTGAGGATGTCGGCCACCGCCCCCATCGAGCAGAAATGGCTGCGCTGCAGCGTGGCGCCCAGCAGCACTGCCAGGCCAAAGCCCAGCCAGAGCACGAGGGTGGTGAGGGCGGCGGGGTCAGGCATGGCCATGGTGGGGCGGGATTCTAGTGTGCAGCCCCGCCAACACCCGGCTGCTGGCCGGGTCATCCCGGGCCGGCAAAGCCGGCGCGCCGGCCGGTCAGCGCAGCACCGCCAGACGTTCCCGGGCGGCGACCGCAGCTTCCGACTTCGGGTACTGCTTGACCAGGTCGTCCAGGCTGCGGCGCGCGCCCTTGGTGTCCTTCAGCTCGACCTGGCAATTGGCCAGCGCCAGCAGCGCCTCGGGGGCCCGCAGGTGCTCGGGGGCCGCGGTCAGGAACTGGCGGAAGGTGGCCAGCGCGTCCTTGTAGGCGCGCAGGCCGTACTGGGCGTTGCCCAGCCAGTAGCGTGCGCTGTCGGTGTAGCCCGACTGCGGCCAGCGGCGCAGAAAGGCCTGCAGCGCCCCGGCAGCCTTGTCGAAGTCGCCCGAGCGCAGCACCGCGATGGCCTCCTCATAGGCGCGCTTCTCGTCGGGCTCGACGGTGATCTCCTTGCCGTCGACCGTCACCTGCTGCGGCTCCAGGCGCTTCATGCGCTCGTCGACCACCTGGGTCATGTCCTTCTGCCGGCGCTGCACGTCGGCCAGGTCGCGCTGCGTGGTCTCGAGCTGGCCGCGCAGGCGCGCCAGCTCGGCCTTGAGCTGCTCGTTCTGGTTGTTCAGGTCGAGCAGGCTGCGCTGCAGCGTCTGGATCTGGTCGTTCAGCTGACGCTGGGCCGCCACGTTCTGGCTGCGCGTCTCGTCCAGGCGGGTGCGCAGGTCCAGGATGGCCTTGCGCGCCTCGTCGTCGTCGAACAGGCCGGCCTGCGACGGCAGGCTGCAGGCCAGGCAGGCCGCCAGCGCCAGCGCACGCGGCAGGAAGGACACCCTCATGCTCAGCGGTCCTTCACTTCGGCGCGGCGGTTCTTGGCCCAGGCGGCTTCATCGTGGCCCGGGTCGGCCGGGCGCTCCTCGCCGTAGCTGACCGCCTCGAGCTGCTTGTCGCTCACGCCCAGCAGGACCAGCGCACGCTGCACCGCCTCGGCGCGCTTCTGGCCCAGGGCCAGGTTGTATTCGCGGCCACCGCGCTCGTCGGTGTGCCCTTCAATCTGTACCAGGCGCTGGCGGTTGGCTTGCAGCAGCTTGGCCTGGCCCTCGACGACGCTGCGGTACTCGTCCTTGATGACAAAGCTGTCGAAATCGAAGTAGACGACCCGGCCGACGGTGCCCGCCTTGTCCTGCGCGGTCAGGTCCACGGTGGCCACATTGCTCTGGGCCGTGCCGCCCGCCCCGGCGCCTGACCCGCCCTGGGCGGCGGCATTGGGGTTGCGCGATTCGACCGGCACGTCGTTGTCGAGCTTGACGCTGGAGGCACAGCCGGCCAGCAGGGACGCCGCCAGCGCGGCGGACCACAGCAGAGGGCGGGAGCGGCGAGGCGTTGCAGAGGGGATCATCGGGTGTCCTCGTGACGGGGGGTGGAGAAAGGCGGTCAGCGGCCGTAGGGCCCCCAGACCGGCTCGCGGATGTCCAGACCGCTGCTCAGCAGGCGCGTCCTGATCTTGCCATCCAGGGTGGTGGTCATCAACACTTCGCGGCCCTGGCTGCGGGTGGCGTAGATGATGAAGCGGCCGTTGGGCGCGAAGGTGGGGCGCTCGTCGTCGATGGTGTCGGAGACTGCGGTGACCTGGCCGGAGGACAGCTCCAGCGTCATCACCCGGAACTGGTTGCCGCCCAGGCGCGTGACGTAGGCCAACGTGCGGCCGTCCGGGCTGAGCGCCGGGCTGATGTTGTAGCCGCCCTGGAAGGTGACGCGCTCGGCGCCGCCGCCGCCCAGCGGCTGGCGGTAGATCTGCGGGCTGCCACCGCGGTCGCTGACAAAGTAGATCTGCCTGCCGTCGGGCGAGAAGACGGCCTCGGTGTCGATGGCCGAACTTTGCGTGATGCGGCGCGGCGCACCGCCGTCGCGCCCGATCAGGAAGACCTGCGAGCCACCATCGCGCGACAGCGTGACGGCCAGCTCGCGCCCATCGGGCGACCAGGCGGGCGCGCTGTTGGTGCCCCTGAAGTTGGCCAGCTGGCGCCGCGCGCCGCTTTGCAGGTCCTGCACCCAGACCACCGCCTTGCGGGTCTCGAAGCTGACATAGGCGAGCTCGCGGCCGTCGGGTGACCAGGCCGGCGAGATGATCGGCTCGGCGCTGGCGAGCGCGACCTGGCCGCCCTCGCCATCGGCGTCGGTGATGCGCAGCTGGTAGCGGCCGCCGCCCCGGGTGACATAGGCGATGCGGGTGGAGAACACGCCCTTCTCGCCGGTGAGCTTTTCATAGATCGCGTCGGCGATGCGGTGGGCCGCCAGCCGCAGGTCGGCCGCCGGCACGGCCACGCTCTGGCCGCCCTGGTCCTGGCCCTTGACCACGTCCCACAGCTTGTAGCGCGCGTCGAAGCGGCCGTCGCTCAGCCGCGTGACCGAGCCGGCCACCAGCGCATCGGCGCCGCGGCTGCGCAGGTCGGGGTAGGCCGGGGTGCTCAGCTCGTCCAGGCCCGCAGGGGTGTCGACGATGCGAAAGCGACCGCTGCGCTCCAGGTCGGCGCGCACGATGGCCGACACGGCCTGCGGCGCGCTCTCCTCGCCGCGGAAGCGGCCCAGCACGATCGGCAGCTGCGTGGCGCCCACGCCGGAAATCTCGACCCGGAACTGGGCCGCGGCCGGGCCGGCCAGCAGCCCGCCCCCCAGGCCAGCGGCAGCGCCCATCCAGCCGCCGGCCGCGCCGATCCATTCACGTCGTGTCCACATCGCCAAGGGTCGAGTCATTGCGGCAGAAAAAGGTTCCCTGGCCCGGCAGGCCAGTGCATCGGCCGGGATTGTAGGCAGGCACGGTCGATAATCCGGTACCGATGAGTGACCGACCCACCGACAGCCTGCCCACCCGCGCCCGCCGGCTGGCACCGTACTTCCGCAGCGCGCGCGGCGCCTGGGCCGTGGCCGTGGTGGCCTCGGTCTTCACCGCCGCCACCGAGCCGCTGACCGCGTGGCTGATGGGGCCGCTGATCGACCAGGGCTTCCACGGCGGCCAGATCCCGCTGTGGCTGGTGCCGCTGGTCATCGTCGGGCTGTTCCTGGTGCGCGGCATCTCCACCTTCATCGCCAACTATGCGCTGGCCTGGTCGGCCAACCAGGGGGTGCTGGCCCTGCGTCGCGCGGCCTTCGGCCACCTGCTGCGCGCCGCGCCGGACCTGTTCGGCCGCCACAGCGCCAGCAGCCTGACCAATACGCTGGTCTACGAGGTGCAGAGCGGCGCGCAGTTGCTGGTGATCGCGGTCAACACCCTGGTCAAGGATTCCCTGACCCTGGCGGGCCTGTTCGGTTACCTGCTGTGGCTGAACTGGAAGCTGACGCTGCTGGTGACGGTGATGATTCCGGCAGTGGGCTGGGTGATGCGCGTGTCCAGCAAGCGCCTGCGCCGCCTGGCCCGCGAGGGCCAGGGCGCCACCGACGAGCTGGCCTATGTGGTCGAGGAGAACGTGCTGGCCTGGCGCGTGGTGCGCCTGCACGGTGCCGCCGAGCAGCAGGGCGGCCGCTTCGAGCAGGCCAGCCAGCGCCTGCGGAGCCTGCTGCTCAAGACCGTGGCCGCCGGCGCCTCGATCACGCCAATCACCCAGGTGCTGGCCTCGATCGCGATGTCGATGGTGATCACGGTGGCGCTTTGGCAGAGCCAGAGTTCGCAGGCCTCGGTGGGCAGCTTCGTGTCTTTCATCACCGCAATGCTGATGCTGATCACGCCGATCAAGCACCTGACCGACGTGATGTCGTCAATGACCCGCGGCCTGGCGGCGCTGGAGCGCGGCCTGGACCTGGTCGAGGCCTTCCCGGTCGAGCGCGGCGGCAGCCATGCGCCGGCGCAGTGCCGGGGCGAGCTGCAGCTGCAGCAGGTGACGCTGCGCTACCGCGACGACCAGGCACCCGCCGTGGACAGCCTGGACCTGCACCTGGTGCCCGGCCAGACGGTGGCCCTGGTGGGCCCCTCGGGTGCCGGCAAGTCCAGCGTGGCCCACCTGCTGCCGCGCTTCATCGAGCCCACGGCAGGCCGCATCCTGCTCGACGGCGTGCCGCTGCCCGACTGGAACGTGCAGGCGCTGCGCCGCCACTACGCCTTCGTCAGCCAGGACGTGGTGCTGTTCAACGACAGCGTGGCCGCCAATGTGGTGCTGGGCGAAACACCGGACGACACGCGCCTGCGCGCTGCACTGGCCAGTGCCAACCTGCTGGACTTCGCGCTGGGCCTGCCGCAGGGCCTGGAGACGGTGATCGGCCACAACGGCAGCGCGCTCAGCGGCGGCCAGCGCCAGCGTCTGGCGATTGCCCGCGCGCTGTACAAGAACGCGCCGATCCTGATCCTCGATGAAGCCACGTCAGCGCTCGATGCCGAGAGCGAGCACCTGATCCAGCAGGCCCTGGACCGCCTGATGCAGGGCCGCACGACCCTGGTCATCGCCCACCGCCTGTCGACCATCGAGCGTGCCGACCGCATCGTGGCCATGGAAGCCGGCCGCATCGTCGAGCAGGGCACACACACCGAGCTGCTGGCCCATGGCGGCCTGTACGCCAAGCTGCACGCGATGCAGTTCCGCACCTGAAGGACCTGTCGATGGACACCCTGCACCTTTCACCGATCGTCGCCGGCGCCTGGCGCCTGGCCAGCTGGGACTGGACGCCCGCCCAACGACTGGCCTGGATCGAGGGCCTGGCCGAGCGTGGCATCACCAGCTTCGACCACGCCGACATCTACGGCGGCTACAGCGTCGAAGACCTGTTCGGTGAAGCACTCGCGCTGCGCCCGGCCCTGCGCGACCAGTTGCAGCTGGTCAGCAAGTGCGGCATCCAGCTGGTCTCGCCCGCGCGGCCGGGCAACGCGATCAAGCACTATGACACCGGTGCGGCGCATGTCAGGGCCTCGGTCGAGCAGTCGCTGCGCGCGCTGCGCACCGATCGGCTGGATCTGTTGCTGATCCACCGCCCCGACCACCTGCTCGACGCCGACGAGCTGTCCGCCACCTTCGAGCAGCTGCGCCGCGATGGCAAGGTGCTGCACTTCGGCGTCTCGAACTTCACGCCGCAGCAGTTCGAGCTGCTGCACAGCCGCATCGCGCTGGTGACCAACCAGGTCGAGTGCTCGCTGCTGCACCTGGACCCGCTGGATGACGGCAGCTTCGACCAGGCCCAGCGCCTGCGTTGCCGGCCGATGATCTGGTCGCCGCTGGCGGGTGGCCGCCTGTACAGCGAGGACAGCCCCGCAGCCCACCGCGTGCGCTGGGTGCTGGGCGAGATCAGTGCCCGCCTGGGCTGCACGCCCACCACGCTGGCGCTGGCCTGGCTGCTGCGCCACCCGGCGCGCCCTTGGCCGGTGATCGGCTCGCGCCGGCTGGAGGCGGCCGACGAGGCGCTGGCCGCCACCCGGCTGGACCTGTCCCGTCAGGACTGGTACCGGCTGTGGAGCGCCAGCACCGGCCGCGACGTGGCCTGATCACAGCCCCGTCTTGACGCGCTGGAACAGGCGCGTCATCAGCCGCCGGGTCTCCTGCCGGCGCACCTCGTAGAACTGCACCCTGGTGGCCAGGTAGTCATCCGGCGGGTTGGCGATCGGGTTGGCCAGCACCTCGGGCTTGAGCAGTGCGCGCGCCCCCAGGTTGGGCGTGGTGAACATCACCTTGTTGGTGATCGCCGCCTGCACCTCGGGGCGCAGGATGAAGTTGATCCACCTGTGGGCGTTCTCGGGGTGCGGCGCATCGGCCGGGATGACCATCGACTCGAAGCCGAACTGCACGCCGCCGGGCGGCAGCGGCGCCTCGATGCGGATCGCCCGCCCGGCCGCCGTGGCCTGCTTCTGCGCGTTGTTGAAATCACCGCCGTAGCCCAGCGCCACGCACAGCGCGCCCGAGGCCAGGTCAGCGATGTAGCCGTTGAAGCTGAAGAGCGCCACGTCGGCGCGCACCTTCTGCAGCAGCGCCGCCGCGTCCTGGTAATCGGCGGGGTTGTTGCCGTAGGCCGGCCGGCCCAGGTAGATCAGCGCCGAGGGGAAGACGTCGCTGGCGCTGTCGAGCATCGAGATGCCGCAGGACTTCAGCTTCGCGGTGTACTTCGGGTTGAAGACCAGCTCGAAGGGGTTGGCGGGGATGGGCTCGCCCCCCAGCGCCGCCTTCACCCTGTCCACGTTGTAGCCCACCGACACCGTGCTGCCCAGCCACGGCACCATGTGGCGGTTGCCCGGGTCCAGCCGGGCCATCATGGCCATCACCTTGGGGTTGAGCTGGGCCCAGTTCGTCAGCTGCGCGCGGTCCAGCGGCCGCGCCAGGCCGCCGTCGATCATGATGCGGCCGAAGTCGGCCGAGGGCACGACGATGTCGTAGCCGCTGCGCCCGGCCACCATCTTGGCCAGCAGCACCTCGTTGGCGTCGAAGTTGTCGTAGCGCACCTTGATGCCGGTCTCGCGCTCGAAGTCCTTGATCGTCGTCTCGCCGATGTACTCGGCCCAGTTGTAGACGTTCAGGACCTTCTCTTCGTCAGCCCGGACGCTGCCGCTGGCCGCCAGGGTGGCCAGGGCAGCGAGGGACCAGACCCTCAGCCAGCGTCGGATAGTCATGATCGGGGCCTCCAGGCGATCAGGCCGGGCGTTTCGCGGCCAGCAGGCACAGCTGCTCGGCCGCCACATGGGCGGCGGCCAGCGCGGTGATCTCGGCGTGGTCATACGCCGGCGCCACCTCCACCACGTCCAGGCCGGCCAGGTCCAGCGGCTGCAGGCCGCGCAGGATGCGCTGCGCCTGCGCCATGCTCAGGCCGCCGCTGACCGGCGTGCCGGTGCCGGGCGCGAAGGCCGGGTCCAGGCAGTCGATGTCAAAGGTCAGGTAGGCGGGGGCGTCGCCGACGATCTCGACGATGCGCTGCGCGATCGCCGCCGGGCCGCGCTCATGCACCGCGTCGGCGCCGAGGATCTCGATGCCCATGAAATCGTCGTTCCAGGTCCGGATGCCCACCTGCACCGAGCGCGCCGGATCGACCAGGCCCTCCTTGACGGCCTTGTAGAACATCGTGCCGTGGTTCAGCGAATCGGGTTCGTCGTCGGCCCAGGTGTCGCAGTGGGCGTCGAAATGCACCAGCGCCAACGGCCGGCCCAGCCGCTCGGCATGCGCGCGCAGCAGCGGGTAGGTGATGTAGTGGTCGCCGCCCAGCGTCAGCATCTTCGCGCCGCTGGCCAGGATCGATCGCGCATGGTTGGCGATCGCGTCGTGCACGGTGTGCGGCCGGTGCATGTCCAGCACGCAGTCGCCCCAGTCCACCACGTTCAGCCGCTCGCAGGGGCTGAAGCCCCAGGGGTGCAGGCGCTCATTGAGCTGCACGGTGGCAGCGCGGATCGCCCGCGGGCCCAGCCGGGCGCCGGTGCGGTAGGTGGTGGCAATGTCCAGCGGCACGCCCGAGACCACCACGTCCACGCCGTCCAGCTGGCGGGTGAAGCGTCGGCGCATGAACGAGGGAACGCCGGCGTAGGCGGCCTCGAAATCGACGCCGCGTTCGGCCGGGCGGTGGATGGCGTGGTCGTTGATGGGCGTGGCGGAGTTCATCAGCGGTATTCACAGGGCTGTTGCAATGCCGTCATCCTGACCACACACTCCCGTGACGTCCATTAGCCGGGTTCGATCCGCTATGAAAATTCCTGATACCTTGCCGCGCGCCGACCTGCCCTTTGCCGGTCTGGTGGCCTTTGTCGCGGCGGCCCGGCATGGCAGCGTCTCCCGTGCGGCCGAGGACCTGGCGCTGACCCAGTCCGCTGTGAGCCAGCGCATCCTGAAGCTGGAGGCGCACGTCGGCCAGCGCCTGTTCCTGCGCCAGGGGCACGGGGTCAAGCTGACCGGCGCGGGCGAGCTGCTGCTGCAGACCGCGGCCGACACCCTGGCGCGGCTGCAGGCCGGTCTGGAGCGCATCGAGCCCTACCGCAGCAAGGCCTCGCTGCTGATCGGCTGCCCCAATGACATTGCCCAGGGCTGGCTGCTGCCCCGGCTGGGCGAGTTGCGGGCCCTGCACCCCGGCCTGGAGGTGTGGCTGCTGTCCGACCGCGAACTCACCGACATTGACCGCATCGACGTCGACCTGGTGATCTCGCGCCGCCCGCTGCGCCGCACCGACGTGGAATGCATCCCCTGGCTGACCGACCGCTCGATCGCGGTGGCCGGCCCGCGCACCGCCGAGCGCCTGGCCGCCCTGCCCTGGCCCCGTCTGCTGGCCAAGGCGCCGGTGCTGCTGCTGGAGAGCGAACCCGAATGGGCGGGCCGCCTGGCCAGCGCCGCGGCCAAGGCGGTCAAAGGCCAGCAGCGTGCCGCCACCGTGCACGACGAAAACCTCTTGCTGGAGGCCGCCGCGCTGGAGCACGGCGTGGCCTGTGTCTCGGCGCTGCTGGCCGGTCATGCGCTGCGCGCCGGCCGCCTCGTCCACCTGCCCCAGGTGCCCGACGCACCCCGCCCCGGCCTGTGGCTGATGCGCAGCCGCCTGACCGCGCGCACGCCGCTGGTGGACCTGGGCTGGCGCTGGCTGCAATCACCCGGCACGGTGCAGTAGGGGGGCGCACCACCACTGCAGCGAGACTTGACGGGCCCCAAGTCAGTCCGCACCCGCCGGCGGATACTGGCTGACGCCCCCGAATGACCGGGCCGCATGCTGGCGGCGCCTGCCCAGCAGTGCACACCTCGACGGAGAAGCCATCATGGGACACCCGAACACCGCCCGCGCCATGGCGTGGCTGTTGGCCGGCCTGCTGGCCCTGGCAGGCCCGGCGGCCCTGGCGGCCAGCCCTGCGCCCGGCGATCCATCGCCCTCCGGTCTGGCCCGCAGCATGGACGCCGACCGGGTCCGCTGGCACAGCAGCGAGCGGATGCTGCGAGGCTACGCCGCCGAGGGGACCAGCGTCACCCTCTGGCGTGAGCGCGGCCAGCTGCGCAAGATCGAGCTGACCGCGCTGGGCGAGCGCGGCCGTGTGCTGGCCGAGTTCTACTGGCGTGCCGGCCACCTGGTCTCGGCGCGCGAGCGCCGCATCGACTACGGCCGCCACATCATGGAGATCCCCGCCGACCAGGCCACGCCCATGAGCGTGGTTCAAGACGACGTGATCGACTACGCCGGCGGCCTGCCCCGCCTGTGGTGGCGTGACGGCAACCCAGGCCAGCCCCGGACCGCGGAGGCCCGCAGCCGAGCCCGCGAACTGGGCCGTCTGGCCGATTCCTTGCGCCGCCTGGGCACCCTGCCGCCGCCTGCCAAGGGCTGTGAATGGCAATGCGGTGCCGACTGGGACACCGGGCACTGCGCGCGCTTCGTCTGCCGCTGAGGGTCCGGCCTCAGATCAGCACGATGTCGTACTGCTCCGGCGTCATCGTCGGCTCGGCCGACAGCGAGATCGGCTTGCCGATGAAGGCCGACAGGTCGGCCAGGTGGGCGCTTTCCTCGTCGAGCAGCATCTCCACCACGCCGGCGCTGGCCACCACGCGGATTTCCTTCGGGTCGAACTGGCGCGCCTCGCGCAGGATCTCGCGCAGCACGTCGTAGCAGACGGTGCGCGCGGTCTTGACCTGGCCCTTGCCCTCGCAGGTGGGACAGGGCTGGCACAGCATGTGGGCCAGGCTTTCGCGGGTGCGCTTGCGCGTCATCTCGACCAGGCCCAGCTGGGTGAAGCCGCTGACCGTGGTCTTGGTGCGATCCTTGGCCAGCTGCTTGCGGAACTCGGCCAGCACCTGCTGCTGGTGCGCCTCGTGGGCCATGTCGATGAAGTCGACGATGATGATGCCGCCCAGGTTGCGCAGGCGCAGCTGGCGGGCAATGGCCAGCGCTGCCTCGAGGTTGGTCTTGAAGATCGTGTCGTCGAAGTTGCGCGCACCCACGTAGCCGCCGGTGTTGACGTCCACCGTGGTCAGCGCCTCGGTCTGGTCGATGATCAGGTAGCCGCCCGACTTCAGCTCCACCCGGCGCGCCAGCGCGCGGGCGATCTCTTCCTCGATGCCGTAGAGGTCGAAGATCGGCCGCTCGCCACGGTAGTGTTCGAGCTTGGCCACCGCGGTGGGGGTGTAGGCCTGGCCGAACTCGCGCAGCAGGTCGAACTGCATCTTCGAGTCGATGCGGATGGTCTGGGTCTGCTCGCTGGCCATGTCGCGCAGCACGCGCTCGGCCAGGCTCAGGTCCTGGTGCAGCAGGCTGCCGGCGGGCTGGGCCAGCGCGCGCTGACGAATATCGGACCAGGCCTTGCGCAGGTAGGCGATGTCGTCGGCCAGTTCCTCGTCGCTGGCCTCCTCGGCATTGGTGCGCAGGATGAAGCCGCCACCACCGCCCTCTTCCGGCTTGCCCACCAGGGCCTGCATGCGGGTGCGCAGCTGCTCGCGGGTCTCGGCCGAGCCGATCTTCTGCGAGATGCCGATGTGGTTGTCCTGCGGCAGGAAGACCAGCATGCGCCCGGCGATGCTGACCTGGGTGGACAGGCGCGCGCCCTTGGTGCCGATCGGGTCCTTGATGACCTGCACCATCAGCGTCTGGCCCTCGAAGACCTGCTTCTCGATCGGCACCGGCGGCGCGGCGTCGCGGCCGTGGGCGTTGCTGCCGCTGGTGTGCAGGTCGGCCACGTGCAGAAAGGCCGCGCGCTCCAGGCCGATGTCGATGAAGGCGCTCTGCATGCCGGGCAGCACGCGCGCCACCTTGCCCAGGTAGATGTTGCCCACCAGGCCGCGCTCCAGCGTGCGCTCGATGTGCAGCTCCTGCACGGCGCCGTTCTCGATGAGGGCGACGCGGGTCTCCTGCGGAGCCCAGTTGATCAGGATGTCATGCATGGCCGGGCGTTGTCTCTTCTTGGCCGCCGCAGCCTGCGCACCCCGATCCTCAGAAGCGCACGCGGGCCTGTCGCAGCAACTGGGTGGTCTCGTACAGGGGCAAACCCATGATACCGGAGTAGCTGCCGCGGATCGTGGGGATCCACCCGCCCAGCGAGCTCTGGATCGCGTAGGCGCCCGCCTTGCCGAAGGGCTCGCCGCTGGCCACGTAGGCCTCGATCACCGCCTCGGGCAGTTCAGCAAAGCGCACGCTGGAATCACTGAGCGCGAACCGCGTGCGGCGACCGTCCCACACAGCCACCGCGGTCAGCACATGGTGCAGACGGCCGGACAGCGCGCGCAGCGTGGCCGCCGCCTCGGCGGCGTCGGCGGGTTTGCCCAGGATGCGCTGGCCCAGTGCCACCGTGGTGTCCGAGCACAGGATGGGCGCCGGTGCCAGGCCACGGGCGATCAGGCGGGCGCGCGCGGCCTTCAGCTTGGCGCGGGTCGCGCGCTCGACGTAGTCGCGCGGCGCCTCGCCGGCGCGCGTGGCCTCCAGTGCTTCGGCGTCCTCGTCGGGGCCGGGCAGCAGCAGCTCGTGGCGCACGCCCAGCTGGTCCAGCAACTGGCGTCGGCGCGGGCTCTGCGAGGCCAGGTAGACGAGCTCGTGCATCACTCGCGGTGGTAAGGGTGGCCGTTGCGCAGCGACCAGGCGCGGTAAAGCGCCTCGGCCAGGATGATGCGCACGAAGGCGTGGGGCAGGGTCAGGTCCGACAGGCGCAGGCTCTCGTCGGCCGTGGCCTTCAGCGCGGGGTCCAGCCCGTCGGGCCCGCCGATGAAGAAGGCCACGTCGCGGCCGTCGCCCAGCCAGAACTCCAGGCGCCTGGCCAGATCCACCGTGGTCAGCCGCGCCCCGCGCTCGTCCAGCAACACGCGCCGGGCGCCCTTGGGGATGGCCTCGTCCAGGCGCTTCGCCTCGGCCGCCATCAGTTGCTCGGCCGACTTGCCGCCGCGCGGCTCGGCCTTCACCGCCTTCAGCTCCAGCCGCAGGTCGGGCGGGAAGCGCTTGGCGAAATCCTCATAGGCCGCGTCGGCCCAGGCCGGCTGGCGCTGGCCGACCGCGGCGATCACCAGCTTCATCGCCGGGGATCAGCGGCCGGTCTTCTTCGGGGCGGCCTTCCTGGCCGCCGTTTTCTTGGCAGCCGGCTTGACCACGACCAGCTTCATCGGGGTCTTGGCCGTCGCGCTCTTGCGGGCCGGCGCCTTGGCCACGGTGCCGCTGGTGCTGCGGGTGGCGGCCTTCTTCGGCGCCGCCTTCTTCGGGGCGGCCTTGGCCGAGGCCAGGCCGCCGCTGGTCACCTTGCGGGCCGGTGCCGGCTTGGCCGCCTTTGCCGCTTTAGCGGGCTTGGCGGGCTTCTCCAGCGCGGCCTGGCCAGCGGCCGAGCGCGCAGTGGCGCTGGCCTTCTTGACCGGCGCCTTCTTCTTGACCGGGGCATCGCTGCCTTCGGAGGCCTTGACCAGACCGGTCTTGGCGTCGCCCAGCTTCATCTTCACCGGCTTGCCGCCCCAGATCTCTTCCAGGCGGTAGTAGTCGCGGATCGCCGGCTGCATGATGTGGCAGACCGCCGCCCCGCAGTCGACGATGATCCACTCGCCGTTGTCCTCGCCCTCGCAGCGCGGCACGTCGAAGCCGGCGGCCTTGACCGATTCACGCACACTGCTGGACAGCGCCTTCGTCTGGCGGTTGCTGGTGCCCGAGGCGATGATCACCCGCTCGAACAGGGGCGAGAGGTGCTCGGTGTTGAAGACCAGGATGTCCTGGGCCTTCACGTCCTCGAGGCCATCGACGATGGCGCGTTGCAGTTTGCGGATGTCCATGCGGGGGCCGGGCGGTTCAGGCCCGGTAGAGGCGGTGTTGGTCAATATAGCGCGCCACGTCGGGGCCGACCAGCGGGGTGATGTCCTCGCCGGCGCGAACCCGTTGGCGGATGTGGGTGGCGCTGATCGGGTGCTCGGGCAGCGGCAGCACCACCAGCCGGTGGTTGCCGGCATGCCAATCGGCCGGCGGCTGCGGCGGCTGACCATCGCGGGCGGCGACGGCGAACTGCACCCAGGCCCGCCATTGTGCCGCATCGCGCCAGGTATCGATGCGGGCGTACTGGTCCTGGCCAATGACCAGCATCAGTTCGGCGCCCGGCTGCTCGGCGCGCAGCTCGGTCAGGGTGTCCACGGTGTAGCTGGGCCCGGCGCGGTGCAGCTCGCGCGCGTCGACGATGAAGCCGGGCCCTTCGGCGACCAGCAGCCGCACCATGGCCAGCCGGTGCTCGGCCGGAGCCAGCTCGCCGGCCGGCTTCTGCCACGGCATGCCGGCCGGCAACCAGCGCAGCTCGTCCAGCGCCAGCGTATCGCGCGCCATGCGTGCCAGGGCCAGATGCGCCAGGTGCGGCGGGTTGAAGCTGCCGCCGAAAATGCCCACCCTCCGGCGGGCCGGACCTACCGGCGACTCCCCGTGGACGTGCGGGCCGGCTCGGGAGCGGCCCGACGCTGGGCCCGCGCCATCGCTCATCCGGCCTCGCCAGCCCAGTCACGGGCGCGGAGGAAATCGGTGTAGAGCTTTGCCTCCGGCGTGCCCGCCTCGGGCGCCCAGCTGTAGCGCCAGTTCACCACCGGCGGCATCGACATCAGGATCGCCTCGGTGCGGCCGCCCGACTGCAGGCCGAACAGCGTCCCGCGGTCGAAGACCAGGTTGAACTCGACATAGCGGCCGCGGCGGTAGGCCTGGAAGTCGCGTTCGCGCTCGCCATAGGGGGTATCGCGGCGCTTCTCGACAATGGGCACATAGGCGGCCAGGAAGGCATCGCCCACCGCCCGCGTCATCGCGAAGCTCTGCTCGAAGCCCAGCTCGTTGAAGTCGTCGTAGAAGATGCCGCCCACGCCGCGCGGCTCGTTGCGGTGCTTCAGGAAGAAGTACTCGTCACACCAGGCCTTGAAGCGCTCGTGCATGCCGGCCCAGGGCGACAGCGCCTGGCGACAGACGCGGTGGAAATGCACCGCGTCCTCTTCCACGCCGTAGTAGGGTGTCAGGTCCATGCCGCCGCCGAACCACACCACCGGCTCGCGCCCTTCGGGCATCGCGGCAAAGCAGCGCACGTTCATGTGCACCGTGGGCACGTGCGGGTTGCGGGGGTGGAAGACCAGCGACACGCCCATGGCCTCGAAGGGCGCGCCGGCCAGCTCGGGGCGGTGCGCGGTGGCCGAGGGCGGCAGGGTCCTGCCCTTGACGTGGCTGAAGTTGCAGCCGCCGCGCTCGAGCACGCCGCCGTTCTCGATCAGGCGGGTGACGCCGTCGCCGGTCAGCCGGCCGCCGGGCTCGCGGGTCCAGGCATCGGTCAGGAAGGACTGGCCGTCAAAGGCCTCGGCACCGGCGACGATGCGCCGCTGCAGGTCCAGGAAGTAGCTGCGCAAGGCCTGGGTGTCCATGGTCGTGTCTCCGTTGAATCTCACTTGAGCCGCACCGGGCTGGCCAGCTCGGGCCGGGCGCCGTGGGCATGTTCACGGTAATACTCGGCGAGCACCGCCATGTCGGCATGGCGGTCGCCGCTGAGCATCACGAAACGGTCAAAGCCGACACGCTTGCGCCGGTAGTCGAAGAGGATCAGGCCGATCGGCACGCCCGCCTCGAAAGCCACCGGGTAGAAGCCGCTCTTCCAGTGATCCACCAGGCTGCGCGTGCCCTCCGGAGCCAGTGCCAGCCAGAGGAACTCGTCGGCCTCGCGGGCGGCCTGGAAACGTTCGGTCATCGCTGAGGCAATGCCCCGTGCTCCACTGCGATCGACCGGAATGCCGCCAATCCAGCGGAACCAGCGTCCCAGCAGGGGGATGCGAAACAGGCTGTCCTTGCCCCAGAACTTCGCCGGGATACCGATCGCCCACTTCGCCAGCACGCCAATGACGAAATCCCAGTTGGAGGTGTGCGGGTAGGCAATCAGCACACCCTGGCGCGCCGGCAGGCCCTCCCAGACCAGCGTCCAACCCATCGCCTTGAGCACCCACAGCGCCAGGCGCGAGCCCCGCAACTGTACCGACCGCTCAGTGAGCCAAACCAGACTGCTCATGCGCATCCTTCACCAGGGCTCCCATCAAGCTGCATGCGCGGATCCGGCTCCGCCGGTCCGCGGTATGAGCCCCAGGAAACATGAAGGGTTTCTTCCGAAACCCTGGGGCAGCGACTGGCAAGGAGCGTGGGGGTCAACGTTTGATCGCGCGGTGTCCAATGTCGGTGCGCCACTGGGCGCCATCGAAGCTGATCGGCGCCAGCGCCTCGTAGGCGCGCTGCTGCGCGGCCTTGGTCGAGTCGCCCAGCGCGGTCACGCACAGCACGCGGCCGCCGGTGGTACGTACCTGGCCATCGACCCACTCGGTGCCGGCGTGGAAGACCACCGCGTCATCGGTGCCGGCGGCGTCGGCCGGCAGACCGGTGATCACGTCGCCCTTGCGCGGCGTGCCGGGGTAGTTGTGTGCGGCCATCACCACGCCCAGGGCCACCCGGCGGTCCCAGTCCAGCTCGACCTGGTCCAGACGGCCGTCGGTGGCGGCCAGCAGCACGTCGACCAGGTCGGACTTCAGCCGCATCATGATCGGCTGGGTCTCGGGGTCGCCCATGCGGGTGTTGAACTCCAGCGTCTTGGGCCGGCCCTCGGCGTCGATCATCAGGCCGGCATAGAGGAAGCCGGTGAACGGGATGCCATCCCTGGCCATGCCGTTGATCGTGGGCAGGATGATTTCCTGCATCGCCCGGGCGTGCACATTGGGCGTGACCACCGGCGCAGGCGAGTAGGCGCCCATGCCGCCGGTGTTGGGACCGGTGTCACCGTCGCCGATGCGCTTGTGGTCCTGGCTGGTGGCCAGCGGCAGCACGTTCTTGCCGTCGCACAGGACGATGAAGCTGGCCTCCTCGCCCTGCAGGAACTCCTCGATCACCACGCGCGCGCCACCGGCGTTGTGGACCACGCCCAGCGTGTTGTCCTCCAGCATGAAGCGCACGGCCTCGTGGGCCTCGTCCAGCGTCATGGCCACCACCACGCCCTTGCCGGCGGCCAGGCCGTCGGCCTTGACCACGATGGGCGCGCCGATGCGGTCGATGTAGGCATGGGCCTCGGCCGGGTCGGTGAAGCTGCCGTAGGCGGCGGTGGGAATGCCGTGGCGCTGCATGAAGGCCTTGGCAAAGGCCTTGGAGCTCTCCAGCTGCGCCGCCGCCTTGGTGGGGCCGAAGATGCGCAGGCCACGGGCACGAAAGACGTCCACCACACCCTGCGACAAGGGCGCCTCGGGGCCGACCACGGTCAGCCCCACCTTCTGGGCCTCTGCGAAATCGGCCAGCGCCACTGGATCGGCGAGGGCGATGTTGGTGAGGCGCTTGTCCAGCGCGGTGCCGCCATTGCCAGGCGCCACGAAGACGCGCTGCACCTTCTCGCTCTGCGCCAGCTTCCAGGCCAGCGCGTGCTCTCGCCCGCCGCCGCCAATGACCAATACGTTCATTCCTTACTCCTGGCCGCGATGCGACCCGTTCAGCCGCAGGCGCGGATCCGGCGCCGCCGGTCCGCCGCATGAACCCCCACGGGGGGCAGCGACCGGCAGGGCGCGTGGGGGTCTCACATCTCAGCGTTGTGGAAGACGTCCTGCACGTCGTCCAGGTCCTCGATCACGTCGAGCAGCTTCTGCATCCGCTCGGCGTCGTCGCCGCTCAGCGCGATGGTGTTCTCGGCACGCATCGTCACTTCGGCGATCTCGGGCTTCAGGCCGGCGGCCTCCAGCGCGTTCTTCACCGACTCGAAGTCGGCCGGCGCGGTCAGCACCTCGATCGCGCCGTCGTCGTCGGTGATCACGTCCTCGGCACCGGCGTCCAGCGCCACCTCCATCACCTTGTCCTCGGACGTGCCGGGGGCGAAGACCAGCTGGCCGCAGTGCTTGAACTGGAAGGACACCGAGCCTTCGGTGCCCAGGTTGCCGCCGTGCTTGCTGAAGGCGTGGCGCACCTCGGCCACGGTGCGCACCCGGTTGTCGGTCATGCAGTCGACGATGATGGCCGCGCCGCCGATGCCGTAGCCCTCGTAGCGGATCTCCTCGTAGTTGACGCCCTCGAGGTTGCCGGTGGCCTTGTCGATGTTGCGCTTGACCGTGTCGGCCGGCAGGTTCACCGCCTTGGCCTTGTCGATCGCCAGGCGCAGCCGCGGGTTGGCCGACGGATCGCCGCCGCCGGTGCGGGCGGCCACCATGATTTCACGGATGACCCGGGTCCAGGCCTTGCCCCGCTTCTCGTCCTGGCGACCCTTGCGGTGTTGGATGTTGGCCCACTTGGAATGCCCAGCCATGCCTGAATGCTCCCGGCCCGAAGGCCTGTATGCTGTGTCGGTTGTTGTGGATATCGAATCCGCGATTTTATGTCGCCGGCCCGCGCCGGCCGGAGAGACGCGCGATGGGGGTCCCGAAGCACCTGCGCTGGCTGCTTGGTCTGTCGATCGCCGCGGCGGCCATGGGCGGTGCCGTCGCCGCGCCGGACGAGCGCGCGGATGCGTTGCGGCTCGGCCAGCTGACGCTGCACCGCTGCCCCAACGCCGACGACTACTGCGGTGCGCTGCGTCGCCCGCTGGACCCCGAGGGCCGCGTCCCCGGCGAGATCGACATCCGCTTCCACTACCTGCGCCGTGAACGCGCCGACCGACCGGCGGCGGGCTGGCTGGTGGCCATCGAGGGCGGCCCGGGCTACCCCTCCAGCGGCACCCGCTACACCTACCGGCGCATGTTCGGCCCCTTGCTGCGCGAGCGCGACCTGCTGACCGTGGATGCCCGCGGCACGGGCGACAGCGCCGCGATCCATTGCCCACCGCTGCAACAGGCGCCCGAGATGACGGCGCGCGATGTCGCACGCTGCGGCCGACAGCTCGGCGCGAGCGCGCCGCTGTATTCCACCGTGCAGGCCGCCGACGACCTGGCGGCGGTGCTGGCGGCGCTGGAGGCCCCGCCGGTGGACCTGTACGGCGACTCCTACGGCACCTGGTCGGCCCAGGTCTTCGCCTACCGCCACCCCGGCTGGCTGCGCTCACTGGTGCTCGACAGCGCCTACCCGGTGCCGATGACCGGAGGCGAAACCCCCTGGTACCCGTTCTTCGCGCCCACCGTGCGCCAGGCCTTCGACAAGGTCTGCCAGCGCTCGGCCCCCTGCGCCAGCCTGCCCGGCACCGCCCTGGAGCGGCTGCAGCCGGTGATTGACGCACTGCGCGCCGAACCCTTCGACGCCCGGGCCCAGGATGCCTCGGGCCGCTGGTGGCGCTTCAGGGCCGATGCCTCGCTGCTGGCCACGGTGATGTTCGTCGGCGCGCCGGCCTACGCGGTGGCGCGGGAGCTGGACGCCGCCGGCCGCGCCTTCCTGCAGGGCGACCGGCTGCCGCTGCTGCGCCTGATGGCCGAGACCCTGGCCTACAAGGACCCGCGTGATGCCCGGCGCGACCCGCGCTACTACAGCGTCGGCCTGTACGCCGCGGTCACCTGCCAGGACTACGCCCAGGTCTACGACATGCGGCTGCCACCCGCGCAGCGCCGCCGCCAGCGCGACGCGGCGGTGGCCGAACAGCAAAGCCTGCACCCCGACCTGTACGCCCCCTTCACGATCGACGAGTTCCGCGGCATGCCGCTTGACTACAGCCTGATCGACGCCTGCGTCGACTGGCCGGCGCCCGATCCCGCCCATCCCCCCGGGCCGCCCGTGCCGCCGCAGCCGGACATGCCGGCCATCCCGGTGCTGGTGCTCAGCGGCGAGCTGGACGCCATCACCACCCCACCCGAGGGGGCGATCGCCGCCAGCCTGTTCCCGGCCGGCCGCCAGGTGGTGGTGGCCAACAGCTTCCACCTGGTGGCCTCGCCCCCGCAGCGCGACGACTGTGGCCGGCAGCTGCTGCACCGCTTCCTTCTGACCGGCTCGCCGGGCGACACCGGCTGCGCCGAGCGCGTGGCACCGATCCGCACGCCACCGGCCTTCGCCCGCCGGCTGGCCGACGTCGCGCCCGCCCAGCCGCTGCCCGGCCACGCGGGCCGCCTGCAGGACCTGCAGCTGGCCGCGGCGGTGGCCCACACGCTGGCAGATGCCGCAGCCCGGGTGGAAAGCGCCGGGCCGCACAGCGTCGGGCTGCGCGGCGGCACGATCGCGATCGATCACCAGGGCCAGGGCTACCGCCTGCGGCTGCGCGGGGTGCGCTGGACCGAGGACGTCGCGGTCGACGGCGTGCTTGACTGGCCGCAGGCCGCCGGTCTGGCCACCGCCCAGGTGCAGGTCCAGGGTCCAGGCGCTGTGCGCGGACACCTGCGCGTGAGCTGGCCCGAGCAGCAGCCCGGGGCGCTGGCGCGGGTGCAGGGCGAGTTGGACGGACGCCACGTGGATGCGCAGCTGACCGCACCCTGAACCCTGTACGGGGAGCGGACTTCGCGCAGCGCGGTCGAGCCGCTAGACTGGGGCGGTCGCTCCTACCCACGCTATTCACCATGGCCGAACCCATCCTGGTCGCCCGGCACGGCGCCACCGAATGCTTCCTGCTGCCCGCCCTGGCCAACCGCCACGGCCTGATCACCGGCGCCACCGGCACCGGCAAGACGATCACGCTGCAGAACCTGGCCGAGAACTTCTCGAAGATCGGCGTGCCGGTCTTCATGGCCGACGTCAAGGGCGACCTGACCGGCATCACCCAGGCCGGCAGCGTGTCCGACAAGCTGGCGGCGGTTCTGAAGGAACGCGGACTGGATGCGCCCACGCCGCTGGCCTGCCCGGCCACGCTGTGGGACGTCTTCGGCGAGCTGGGCCACCCGGTGCGCGCCACCGTCTCCGACCTGGGCCCGCTGCTGCTGGGCCGGATGCTGGCGCTCAACGAGACGCAGTCGGGCGTGCTGAACCTGGTCTTCAAGATCGCCGACGACAACGGCATGGCCCTGCTGGACCTGAAGGACCTGCGGGCGATGCTGCAGTACGTGGGCGACAACGCCAGCCAGTTCCAGACCGAGTACGGCAACGTCAGCCCGGCCAGCATTGGCGCCATCCAGCGCGGCCTGCTGCAGGTCGAGGAACAGGGCGGCGACCAGTTCTTTGGCGAGCCGATGCTGGACATCGCCGACTTCATGCAGACCGTCGATGGCCAGGGCGTGGTCAACATCCTGTCGGCCGACAAGCTGATGAACGCGCCGCGGCTGTACGCCACCTTCCTGCTGTGGATGCTGTCCGAGCTGTTCGAGAACCTGCCCGAGGTGGGCGACCTCGAGAAACCCAAGCTGGTGTTCTTCTTCGACGAGGCCCACCTGCTGTTCAAGGACGCGCCGGCGGCGCTGGTCGAGCGCATCGAGCTGGTGGTGCGCCTGGTGCGCTCCAAGGGGGTGGGCGTGTATTTCGTCACCCAGAACCCGCTGGACATTCCCGACACCGTGCTGGGCCAGTTGGGCAACCGGGTGCAGCACGCGCTGCGCGCCTTCACGCCACGCGACCAGAAGGCCGTCAAGAGCGCCGCCGAGACCATGCGCGCCAACCCCGGCCTGGACATCGCCACCGCGATCACCGAGCTGGGTGTGGGCGAGGCGCTGGTCAGCTTCCTCGATGCCAAGGGCCGCCCCAGCGTGACCGAGCGCGTCTATGTGCTGCCGCCGGGCAGCCAGATCGGCCCGATCAGCGCCGAGCAGCGCGCCCGGCTGCGCCAGACCTCGCTGGTGGCCGGCGTCTACGAGAAGCAGGTCGACCGCGAATCGGCCTATGAGAAGCTCAAGGGCCGCGCCGCCGCCACCGCCGGCAACGCCGAGTCGATGGCCGCCGAGGCCACCCGCGCCGCCAAGGGCGGCATGGCCGACGCCGCCCAGGGCGCCGCGCAGGAAGCTGGCGGCGGCCTGCTGGGCGGGCTGTCCGACCTGCTGTTCGGCGCCACCGGCCCGCGCGGCGGCCGCCACGACGGCCTGGCCCAGATGGCCGCCAAGTCCGCGGTGCGCACCGTGGGGTCTGCGGTGGGCCGCGAGATCGTCCGCGGCGTGCTGGGCGGCCTGCTGGGCGGCTCCCGCCGCCGCTGATCGGCCCCCCGGGCGCCGCCACTGGCGCTCGCCCGGCCGCACTTCGCGCCGGCGGGTCACCGTTCGTCGCAGCCGCGTGGCCGCCCTCCGGGGCGATGGGAACACTGCCTCCCATCGACCACCCCGGAGGACGCCATGCCCCACCATCCCCTCACCCGCCGCCAATGGCTGGCCGCCGCGGCCCTGCTCGCCGCCAGCCTGGGCGCCAGCGCCCAGGCCGCTGACAGCTTCGCCAGCGCCCAGCAGACCTTTGCCCGCGCCCAGCAGGGCGACACCGCCGCGGTGGACGCCGCGGCCGCCCAGTTCGCCCGGCTGTCGGCCGCGGCGCCGGCCGACCCGGTGCTGCTGGCCTACGCCGGTGCCAGCGAGGCGATGCGCGCCACCACCACCTGGATGCCCTGGCGCAAGATGCGCCACGCCGAGGACGGCCTGGCGCGCCTGGACAAGGCGCTGAGCCTGGCCACCGGCGCCGGCAGCGCGCCAGGCCCCTCGGGCGTGGCCGCGGTGCTGGAGACGCGCTTCGTCGCCGCCAGCACCTTCCTGGCCCTGCCCTCGATGTTCAACCGCCAGGAGCGCGGTCGGGCCCTGCTGGCCCAGGTGCAGACCGACCCGCTGTTCGCCAGCGCGCCGGCCGGTTTCCGCCAGTCGGTGCAGCAGCGCGCCGGAGCCCAGTGATGAACCCGCCTGTGCTGAGTGCGCGCGGTCTGCACAAGACCTACCGCCTGGGCGCCCACGTGGTGCCGGCGCTTCAGGGGGTGGATCTGGCGGTGCTGCCCGGCGAGATGCTGGCGCTGACCGGGCCGTCCGGCAGCGGCAAGAGCACCATCCTGAACCTGGCCGGCCTGATCGACCGCGCCGACCAGGGCGAGATCCGCCTGGGCGGCCAGGATGTCAGCCGGCTCGACGAGCGCGCCGCCACGCTGGTGCGCCGCGAACACCTGGGCTTCATCTTCCAGGGCTTCAACCTGGTGCCGGTGATGACGGTGGCCGACAACGTCGACTACCCGCTGTTCCTGGCCGGCTTGCCCGACGGCGAGCGCCGCCAGCGCGTCGCCGAGGCGCTGGACAGCGTGGGCCTGGCCGAGCACGCCGCGCACCGGCCCGACGCGCTGTCGGGCGGCCAGCGCCAGCGGGTGGCCATCGCCCGCGCGCTGGTCAAGCGCCCCCGCCTGGTGATCGCCGACGAACCGACCGCGAGCCTGGATTCCCACACCGCCGACCAGGTGCTGGCGCTGATGCGCGAGCGCTGCCGCGCCGAAGGCGCCGCCTGCCTGATCGCCACCCACGATGCCCGCGTCGTCCACCGCTGCGACCGCGTGATCGCGCTGCAGGACGGCCGCATCGTCGCCCACGCCCCGGAGGATTTCCAATGAAGTGGCTCAGCTACGCCTGGCGCAACACGCTGCGCAACCGCCGCCGCTCGGCGGTGACGGTCACCATTGCGGCGATGGGCACGGCGGCGATCCTGATGGCCGGCGGCTTCGCGCTGTCCACCTACCAGGCCCTGGCCGAGTCCTCGGCCCGCAGCAGCGGCCACCTGGTCATCGGCCAGCCGGCGCAGTTCGAGCGCGACGAGGACATCCCGCTGCAACACGGCCTGGACGACTGGCCGCGCCTGCAGAAGCAGCTGCTGGCCGACCCCGCGGTGCGCCAGGTGCTGCCACGGGTCGAGTTCAGCGGCCTGGTCAGCAACGGCGAGAAATCGACCGTGATGCTGGCGGTGGGCATCGCGCCCGACGCCGAGTTCGCGATCAAGGGCCCCTTCCTGACGGTCACTGCCGGCCAGGTGCTCAGCGATGCCGACCGCGCCAGCGTGATGCTGGGCGAGGCCCTGGCCCGCAGCCTGAAGGCCACGCCCGGCAGCTCATTGACGCTGCTGGCCAGCACCACCGAGGGCGCGCTGAACGCCATGGACGTGACGGTCAAGGGTGTCTTCTCGACCGGCGTGCCCGACATCGACAAGCGTCTGGTTTACACCGACGTGTCCACCGCACAGCGCCTGCTGGTCAGCCAGCGCATCTCCAGCGCCGGGGTGTTCCTGGACCGCATGGACGCCACCGCGCCCGCCCAGGCACGCTGGCAGGCCGCGCTGCCGGGCCTGGCGGTGCGCACCTGGGTCGACCAGGCGCCGTTCTACCGCAGCGTCAAGGACCTCTACAACCGCATCTTCGGCGCGCTGGGGCTGATCATCGGCGTGATCGTCGTCTTCGTGGTGACCAATGCGATGGCCATGGCCATCGTCGAGCGCACCCGCGAGATCGGCACGCTGCGCGCGATGGGCACGCTGCCCGGCCAGCTGATCGGCAGCTTCGCGCTGGAAGGCCTGGTGCTGGGCGGTGCGGGCACGGCGCTGGGCGCGCTGATCGCCGGTGGGGTCAGCCTGCTGCTGGTGCTGGTGCCGGTGCAGATGCCGCCGCCGCCGGGCCGCTCGGTGGGCTACCCGCTGCTGGTCTCGCCCGACCCGCTGCTCTATGCGCTGACGATCGGTGCGGTGCTGGCCCTGGCCGTCATCGCCGCCGCCCTGGTCGCCCGCCGCACCGTGCACCTGAGCGTGGTCGACGCGCTCGCCCATGTCTGAACCGGAGATGACGATGAACCCCAAGACCCTGGCCTGGCTGGCCGCCGGCACCCTGGTGAAGATCGGCCTGCTGGCCGGCCTGGCCTGGCACAGTGCCCCGCGCGCTGCCGAACCCGAGGTGCCGGCGCTGCTGCAGGCCGCCGACCGCTTCCGCACCGGCGCCGACCGCCTGCAGGTCGAATCCCTGGTCACCACCACCCGCGCCGATGGCTCGGCCGACAAGGAACGCCGCTACACCGTCTTCGTGCAGGACCAGCACCGCTCGCTGGTGCTGATGCGCTCGCCCGCCGAAGCCGGGCAGAAGGTGCTGATGCTGGGCGACGACTTCTGGCTGCTGATGCCCGGCAGCCAGCGCGCGATGCGCATCACGCCCTCGCAGAAGCTGCTGGGCGATGCCTCCACCGGCGACATCGCCACCCTGTCCTGGGCCGAGGACTACGAGGGCCGGCTGCTGGGCGAGGAGCGCTGCGACGTGGAGGGCACGCCCCGCGCCTGCCTGCACCTGTCGCTGCAGGCGCGGCGCAAGAGCGTCAGCTACCAGCGCATCGAGCTGTGGCTGGGCAAGACCCGCCATGAGCCGATCCAGGCCGAGCTCTACGTGCAGTCGGACAAGCTGGCCAAGCGGGCCCGCTTCGTGATGGACAAGGCCGGTGCCCTGGTCAGCGAGATGCTGCTGCAGGACGAGCTGGGCAGCCGCGCGCAGACCCGCGTGCAGTACCTGTCGCGCCAGCCCAGGGCGGTGCCCGAGAACTGGCTGAATCCGATGTTCCTGGCCCGCAACCCCAGCCTGGAGTGAGCGCGTGAACCTGCCCCGCTGCACCCTGCTGCTGGCCCTGGCGGCCGGTGGCGTCCACGCGGCCGATGGCCCCGCCTGGCGCGGCGAGCTGCGCCTGTCAGGCTGGGACACCCCGGTCAATGCCCGCGGCCCCCTGGCCGACGCCAACCGCCTGGCCCCCGGCACCGCCGGCGTGTCCACCGCGCAGGCGCTGGCCGAGCTGGAAGCGCGCGCCGAGGGCGCCGGCTGGGTGGCCGAGGTCTGGCTGGCCTCGGTGGCCCAGCCTGGCGGCCGCAGCCACGCCGAGGCCCGCTTCAACGAACTGGCGCTGAACGGCGCCCTGGGCGACTGGCAGTGGACCCTGGGCCGACAGCGTGTGGCCTGGGACGTGGGCTACGGCTTCCGGCCCAACGACCTGGTCGGCCAGGAGGCCCGCCGCACGCTGCTGTCCAGCGCCACCGAGGGCCGGCCGGCCCTGCAGCTCGAACGCTTCTGGGGCGCCGACACCGCGCTGAGCCTGGTCTGGGCCAACCCGCAGCATGCCGGCGGCGGCCAGCGCGATGCGACCGGGGCCGACGAATCCGCGCTGGCGCTGCGCGGCTACCAGCGCCTGGGCGCGCTCGACGCCTACGCCTTCGGCCGCTGGGGACGCCACACCGGCGCCAGCCTGGGTGCGGCGCTGGCCTGGGTGGCCGACGACGCGCTGGAGCTGCATGCCTCGTGGCGCCTGCTGCAGCGCAGCGACGGCTGGCGCATCGACGCCGCCGCGGCAGACCGCCCGCTGCCCGCCAACCCCTGGCAGGTCGGGCCACAGGCCGGCAGCAGCCAGTGGCTGCTGGGGCTCAGTTGGACCGGCAGCGCGCAGCAGAGCCTGCTGGTCGAAACCTGGCACGACGGCACGGCTCCCGCCGATGCGGCCTGGGACGCCTGGCAGCGGCGCAACCAGGCGTTGGCAGCCTTCGCGACCACGCCCGGTCTGCCCGAGGGCCTGCAACAGGCGGCGGCCGGCAACCTCGGCTGGCAGGCCAGCCCGCTGTCCGGCGCCGGTCCGCGCCGGCAGCAGCTGTTCGTGCGTGCGGCCTGGCAACCCACGCCGTGGACGCTGAGCCTGGACAGCCTGTACCACCCCGCCGACCACGGCCGCACGCTGACCGCCGCCGCGCAGTGGCAGGGCGACCGCTGGCGCCTGGAAGCGGCCTGGCGCGTGATCGGCGGGCCGTCGTCAGCGCTGCTGGCGCAACTGCCGCAGCGCCAGCAGCTGGTGCTGGCGGCCCGCGTGGCGCTCTGAGCACCCGCGGCGGGCCCGCGCAGCCCGCCACTGGCGCCGTCCAAGCGGGGTTTCGCGGCGCCGGCACGCCATTGGTCGCATCGGCGCGGACCGACTGAGGCCGGGGCGCGACGATGCCGCCATCGACACCCCACCCACCGGAGTCCGCCATGCACCTCGCCACCCCTCTCAGCCTGAGCCCCGCGGTCCAGGTCCATCTGCTGTTCGCCGCCGTCGCCCTGGTGCTCGGGCCGCTGGCCCTGCGCAGCCGCAAGGGCACGCCGATGCACCGCGGCCTGGGCTATGCCTGGGTGGTCTGCATGCTGGCCGCTGCCGCCTCCAGCCTGTTCATCCGCGACTTCCAGCGCCTGAACCTGGGCGGCTACACGCCGATCCACCTGCTGGCGCTGCTGACCTTCGCCGGCGTGGGCAGCGGGGTCTGGCTGGCGGTGCGCGGCCGCATCGCCGCCCACCGCCACACCATGTGGCGCGTCTACCTGGGCGCCTGCGTCGGCGCCGGCGTGTTCACGCTGCTGCCGGGCCGCTACCTGGGCGACCTGGTGTGGCACCATGCACTGGGTCTGGCCTGAGCGGCTGGGACCTCTGACCGTGACCCCGCTGCCCATGACACTGCGCTACACCGATTTCCAGCTCAGCCTGGGCCACTCGCTGCGGGCCACCCAGGGCATCTGCCTGGTGGTCGCGGCGGTCCTGGCGCTGCTGGGCATGCCATGGTGGGTGGCGGTGGTCTACTCGCTGTGCATCGGCAACCTGACCTCGCTGCTGGTGCACCTGGGCCGCTGGGGCCTGGCCTGGTGGCAGGTGCGCCGCAGTGGCACCCCGGCGACCGAGGCGCAGCGCCACGGCTGGCCCGGCTGGGGCCTGATGACGGTGGTGATCGTGCTGGCGGTGGGCCTGGCCTACCCACTGGGCTCGTGGATCGCCGGCCTGCTCACCGGCATCCACAGCGATGGCAGCCATCAGCACGAGTGGCGCACCTGGCTGGGCCTGTTCGCGATCTCGCTGGTGCCGGCCGCGGTGGGCACCTTCTACTTCCGCTCGCGTGCCCACATCGCCGCCACCGAGGCCGCGCTGGCCCAGGTCAGCCGGCAGGCCGCCGAGACCGAGCTGAAGATGCTGCAAAGCCAGCTGGAGCCGCACATGCTGTTCAACACGCTGGCCAACCTGCGTGCGCTGATCGGCATCGATCCGGCCCGCGCCCAGACCATGCTGGACCACATGATCGCCTGGCTGCGTTCCACGCTCAGCGCCAGCCGGCGCAGCGCACACCCGCTGGCTGACGAGTTCCGCCACCTGTCGGACTACCTGGCGCTGATGCGCATCCGCATGGGCGAGCGCCTGAGCGTGGAGATCGACCTGCCCGCCGACCTGGCGGATGCGCTGGTGCCGCCGCTGCTGATGCAGCCGCTGGTGGAAAACGCGATCCGCCACGGCCTGGAGCCGCTGCGCGGCCCGGCCCGCCTGGCCTTGACCGCGCGCCGCGACGGCGCATCGCTGCTGCTGAGCGTGCGCGACAACGGCCTGGGACTGGGTGCCGCGCGCGACACCGCCGGCACCGGCTTCGGCCTGACCCAGGTGCGCGAGCGCCTGGCCACGCTGTACGGCGAGGCCGCCGCGCTGTCGATCGCCGACGCCGCAGGCGGTGGCACCGAAGCCTCGGTGCGCCTGCCTCTCACCCGTCCTGAACATCCGACCCCATGAGCACCCCGCTGCGCCAACCCGCCACCGCCCTGATCGCCGAGGACGAGCCGCTGCTGGCCCAGGCCCTGCAGGCCGACCTGGCCGCGGTCTGGCCCGAGCTGAAGGTCATCGCCCATGCGGTGGATGGCGAGCAGGCGATCGACGATGCGCTGTCCTGGCGCCCCGAGCTGATCTTCATGGACATCCGCATGCCGGGCCGCAGCGGTCTGGAAGCGGCCCAGGCGATCATCGAAGACTGGCCGGCCGAGATCCCGCTGCCGCTGCTGGTCTTCGTCACCGCCTACGACCAGTACGCGCTGCAGGCCTTCGAGCTGGCCGCGGCCGACTATCTGCTCAAGCCGGCGCCGCGCGAGCGCCTGGCCCAGACCTGCGAGCGCCTGCGCGAGCGCCTGGCCCAGCGCGAGCATGCCCCGGCCGAGGCGCGCGGCGCCGACGACCAGTTGCTCGACCGCCTGCGCCTGCTGCTGGGCACCGCCCCCGCGCTGGCCGGTGCCCTGCCCACGGCCGACCAGCCGCTGACGGTGATCCAGGCCTCCTCGGGGTCCACCGTGCATCTGGTGCCAATCGAGGATGTCATCTACTTCGAAGCCGCCGACAAGTATGTGCGCGTGCTCACCGCCGAGCGCGAGCACCTGATCCGCAGCTCGCTGCGCGAATTGCTGCCGCAGCTGGACCCGGCCCGCTTCTGGCAGGTGCACCGCGGGCTGGTGGTGCAGGCGCGCGAGATCGACCACGCGCTGCGCGACGAATCGGGCAAGGTGCAGCTGGTGCTGCGCCGCCGCCCCGAGCGGCTGGCCGTCAGCCGGCTCTACGCCGCCCGCTTCAAAGGCATGTGAGCCCCGGGCTTACCCGAGGGGGTGCTGGCTACAATCGAGGACATCGGTGGCGCCGTCGGCGCCCCACCACTCCCCCCCGCCCCTGGCATGAGCGACAAAGCCCCCGCGGCCGGCACCGAGCCGGTCAAGCCCAGCAATTTCCTGCGCGGCATCATCGAGCGTGACCTCGAGGCCGGCACCTACGACGGCCGCCCCTTCGGTGGCGGCCCCGGCGATGCCGCCCACCACGCCGCCGGCCAGCCCGACCCGGCGCGCGTGCGCCTGCGCTTCCCGCCCGAGCCCAACGGCTACCTGCACGTGGGTCATGCCAAGAGCATCTGCCTGAACTTCGGCCTGGCGCGCGACTACGGCGGCGTCTGCCACCTGCGCTACGACGACACCAACCCCGAGAAGGAGGAGCAGGAGTACGTCGACGCGATCGCCGAGATGGTGCAGTGGCTGGGCTGGGACTGGAACGCCCATGGCGTGAGCCACCAGTTCTACGCCAGCGACTACTTCGACTTCATGTACCGCGCGGCCGAGCACCTGATCGAGCGTGGTCTGGCCTATGTCGACGAGCAGACGCCCGAGCAGATGCGCGCCAACCGCGGCGACTTCACCACGCCCGGCACCGACAGCCCCTTCCGCAGCCGCACGCCCGAGCAGAACCTGGCGCGCTTTCGGGAGATGCGCGACGGCCTGCACGCCGACGGCGCGATGGTGCTGCGCGCGAAGATCGACATGGCCTCGCCCAACATCAACCTGCGCGACCCGGCCATCTACCGCATCCGCCGCGCCACCCACCACAACACCGGCGACAAGTGGTGCATCTACCCGATGTACACCTACGCCCACCCGATCGAGGACGCGCTGGAGCGCATCACGCACTCGATCTGCACGCTGGAGTTCGAGGACCAGCGCCCCTTCTATGACTGGCTGCTGGAGCGCCTGGCCGAAGGTGGCCTGCTGGCCCACCCGCTGCCCAAACAGTACGAGTTCGGCCGCCTGAACCTGAGCTACGTGATCACCAGCAAGCGCAAGCTCAAGCAACTGGTCGACGAGCAGCATGTCAGCGGCTGGGACGACCCGCGCATGCCCACGCTGGCCGGCATGCGCCGGCGCGGCTACACGCCCGCCAGCATCCGCAAGATGGCCGATGACTCGGGCGCCAGCAAGACCAACATCTGGCTGGACTACTCGGTGCTGGACATCGCGCTGCGTGCCGACCTGGAAGACCAGGCGAAGCGGGCGATGGCGGTGATCGACCCGGTCCAGCTCAAGCTGACCAACTACGCCGAGGTCTTCGGCAGCCAGGACCACCGCGAGCCCTGCGGCGCCCCCTTCCATCCGCACCACCCCGAGTGGGGCCAGCGCGCCTTCAGCCTGGGGCCCGAGCTGTGGATCGAGCGCGAGGACTTCGCCGAGGTGCCGCCCAAGGGCTACTTCCGCCTGTTCCCGGGCAACAAGGTGCGCCTGAAGTACGGCGTGATCATCGAGTGCACCGGCTGCGAGAAGGATGCCGACGGCACCCTCACCGCAGTCACCGCCACCGTGATCCCCGACACCAAGAGCGGCACGCCCGGCGCCGACAGCGTCAAGGTCAAGGGCACGATCACCTGGGTGGGCGCCCATGAGGCCGTGGCCTGCGAGATGCGCCTGTTCGACCGCCTGTTCACCGAGCCGCAGCCCGACGCCGGCGGCCGCGATTTCCTGACCGTGCTCAACCCGAAGAGCAAGCAGGTGGTGCGCTCCTACCTGGAGCCGGCACTGGCCGCCGCGCAGCCCGACGACAAGTTCCAGTTCGAGCGCCACGGCTACTTCGTCGCCGACCGGCTGGACCACCGCGCCGATGCGCCGGTGTTCAACCGCATCACCGGCCTCAAAGACGGCTGGACCAAGTAAACCGGCGCCTCGCGCGCCCCGCCGCCAGCCTGCCAGGCCGGCGGCCCGCTCATTGTCATGACTGCCACCCGACGCCCTGCGCTGCCGCTGCCCGACTGGCTGCGCGCCATCGCCTCCCAGCTGATCATCGCCCACCATCTGGCCTGGTACGGCCCGCTGGCGCTCAGCGCCACCTCGCTGTGGCCCGGGCTGTTCAGTGGCCTGCAAACCTACGGCCGGCTGGCGGTGCAGGTGTTCCTGGTGGTGGCAGGCTACCTGGCCGCACGCGGGCTGGCGCCCAGCCCCTTTGCCCGCAGCGGTCCGGCCCCTGGCGACTGGGCCGCTCTGGTGTGGCAGCGCTACTGGCGGCTGGCCAGGCCCTATGGCGTGGCGCTGCTGGCGGCGCTGGCCGCGGCCGCGGTCGCTCGCCAGTTCGGCAGCGATCCGGACACCCCCGCCGCGCCCAGCGCGCCGGAACTGCTGGCCAACCTGCTGTTCCTGCAGGACCTGCTGGGCGTGCCGGCGTTGAGCGCGGGTTTCTGGTACGTGGCGATCGACCTGCAGCTGTTCGCGCTGTTCGCCGCGCTGGTGGCGCTGCGCCGCATCGGGCGCGCGGGCTCGACGCTGAACCGCGTGATGCGGGTGGCCAGCGTGCTGGGCTGCGTGGGCCTGATGCTGGCCTCGATGCTGTGGCTGAACCTGGACAGCCGCCTGGACGCCTGGGCGCCCTACTTCTTCGCCGCCTACGGTCTGGGCGTGGCCGCCTGCTGGATCCACGCCCAGCCGCGCCGCACCGGCCTGCTGCTGGCGCTGGCGGCCCTGGTGGCGGCCGCCCTGGTGCTGGACTGGCGTGAGCGCCTGGCCGTGGCGGGCCTGACCGCGCTGCTGCTGGCCTGGCAGCCCGCGGGCGAGCGCCTGGCGCGCCACGCGCTGCATCCGCTGATGCGCTGGCTGGCCCGCGTGTCCTATGGCAGTTTCCTGCTGCACTACCCGCTGCTGCTGCTGGTGGGCACGGCGGTCGACATCGCCTGGCCGGAACAGGCCGGGCCCGCCGCGCTGGGCCTGGTGCTGACCTGGGCCCTGAGCCTGGCCGCCGGCTGGGCCGTGCACCGCTGGGTGGAACTGCCCCATGCCGCGCCCAGGCCGCGCCAGCCGCTGCCCAGCCGCAGCTTCGCCAATCCCTGAGCGCCGTGCGCTAGGGTCTGTCCGCGTGGACGGCTCATCGGCCGCCCGCGTACCCTCGCCGGCACGAGGAGGATGGTATGCCCATCGACGACACCGCGGCGACCGACACGCCGGCCAGCCCGATCCAGCTGGCGCCGCTGGGCTTCGGCGACCCGCTGACCTGGCTGGCCCTGGGCTGGCGGGACTTCCGGCGGGCACCGGCCATCGGCCTGTTCTTCGGCGCCTGCTTCATGGCCATGGGCTGGATGCTGCTGAAGGTCTTCCAGCACCAACCCGCCTACACGCTGGCGCTGTCGGCCGGCTTCCTGCTGATGGGGCCCTTCATGTGCCTGGGCCTGTACCACGTCAGCCGTGAGCTGGACGCCGGCCGCAGGCCCACGCTGGCCGGTGCCCTCACCGCCTGGCGCACCCGCACCTCGACGCTGGCGATCTTCGGTTTCGTGCTGCTGGTGCTGGAGATGCTGTGGGGCCGCGCCAGCCTGGTGATCTTCGCGGTCAGCTTCGATGGCATCCCCGATTTCAAGGGCTCGCTGCTGGCGCTGCTGGACCCCGAGAACCTGGGCTTCATCATCACCTACGTCGTGGTCGGCGCGGTGTTTGCCGGCCTGATCTACTGCGTCAGCGTGATCAGCATCCCGATGATCCTGGACCGACCCGTGGACGCGATCACCGCCGGCCTGACCAGCTTCCGCCTGGTGCTCACGCAGACCGGCGTGATGATCTGGTGGGGCGCGCTGATCACCGGCCTGGTGACCCTGGCGCTGCTGCCCGGCTTCGCGGGGCTGCTGCTGGTGGGGCCGGTGGTCGGCCACGGCACCTGGCACGCCTACCGGGCGGCGGTGCAGGCCTGAACGACACGGGCCCGCCAAAGCGGGCCCGTGCGCAGGGATTGAGCGGACTCAGACGGCCGGCTTGTCGCCGGTCAGCAGGGGTATCAGGCCGTCCTGGCTGGAGCCCAGCAGGCCAGCCCCCGAGTAGATGCCCAGCTTGTGGCGGGTGTCCTGGATGTCCAGGTTGCGCATCGTCAGCTGGCCGATGCGGTCGGCCGGCGTGAACGCGCCCTCCACCTTCTCCATCGACAGCCGCTCGGGCGCGTAGGTCAGGTTGGGGCTCTCGGTGTTGAGGATGGTGTAGTCGTTGCCGCGGCGCAGCTCCAGCGTCACCTCGCCGGTGATCGCCGAGGCCACCCAGCGCTGCGCGGTCTCGCGCAGCATCATGCACTGCGGGTCGAACCAGCGGCCCTGGTAGAGCAGGCGGCCGAGCTTGCGGCCGTTCATCCGGTACTGCTCGATCGTGTCCTCGTTGTGGATGCCGGTGACCAGGCGCTCGTAGGCGATGTGCAGCAGCGCCATGCCCGGGGCCTCGTAGATGCCGCGGCTCTTGGCCTCGATGATGCGGTTCTCGATCTGGTCGCACATGCCCAGGCCGTGGCGGCCGCCGATCTCATTGGCCTTGTAGAACAGGCTCAGCAGGTCGGGGAAGGTCTGGCCGTTCAGGGCCACCGGCACGCCCTGCTCGAAGCGCACCGACACCGTCTCGCGCTTGACCTCGACGTCGTCGCGCCAGAAGGCGACACCCATGATGGGCTTGACGATGCTGATGCCGGCGTTCAGGTACTCCAGGTCCTTGGCCTCATGCGTGGCGCCCAGCAGGTTGGAGTCGGTCGAGTAGGCCTTCTCGACGCTCATCTTGTAGTCGAAGCCGTTGGCGATGAGGTACTCGCTCATCTCCTTGCGGCCGCCCAGCTCGTCGATGAAGGTCTGGTCCAGCCAGGGCTTGTAGATCTTCAACGACGGGTTGGCCAGCAGGCCGTAGCGGTAGAAGCGCTCGATGTCGTTGCCCTTGTAGGTGCTGCCGTCGCCCCAGATGTTGACGCCATCGTCGCGCATCGCCACCACCAGCGCGGTGCCGGTGACCGCGCGGCCCAGCGGCGTGGTGTTGAAGTAGGTGGCGCCGCCGGTGGAGATGTGGAAGGCGCTGCACTGGATCGCCGCAATGCCCTCGGCCACCAGTTGATGGCGGCAGTCGATCAGGCGGGCGATGTCGGCGCCGTAGGCCTTGGCCTTGCGCGGGATCTCCTCGTAATCGGACTCGTCAGGCTGGCCCAGGTTGGCGGTGTAGGCGCAGGGCACCGCGCCCTTGGCGCGCATCCAGTGCACGGCCGCCGAGGTGTCAAGGCCGCCGGAGAAGGCGATGCCGACGCGCTCGCCGACGGGCAGTTGCTGGAGGATGTTGGACATGGCGTGTTCGGGTGGGGGAAATCTGGCAACCCTCGATTTTACCGCCCGGGCTGTGGCGCTCCGCGGCTGCAGTGTGCAGGGCGTGCGCCCGGGCCCAAAGACCATTTCAATTGTGTGCAATTGAATTGTGTGAAATCATTCAGCCCATGACATCGCGCCCCTCCGCTTCCGCTGTCCCGGCCGCCGACTGGCTGTCGCTGGACCGTCAGCTGTGCCACGCGATCTACGCGGCCTCGCTGACCATGACCCGGCTGTACAAACCGCTGCTGGACCCCCTGGGCCTGACCTACCCGCAGTACCTGGTGATGCTGGCCCTGTGGGAGCAGGACAACGCCACGGTCAGCGAACTCGGCCAGCGCCTGGGACTGGACTCGGGCACGCTGACCCCGCTGCTCAAGCGCCTGGAGGCCGCCGGCCGCGTGCAGCGCCTGCGCGACAGCGCCGATGAGCGCCGCGTGCGCCTGCGTCTGACCCCCGCCGGCCGCGCACTGCGCGAACAGGCCCTGGCCGTGCCGCAGGCGATTGCCTGCGCCAGCGGTTGCCAGCTCGATGAAATCACCGATCTGACGCGTCGCCTGCAGGCGCTGCGTCACCACCTGGACCAGGCCGCCGCCTGATCCCTTTCACCCCCCCATCAGGAGATGACCATGGCCCTGGAAAAAGTCCTCTATACCGCGCACGCCACCGCCACCGGCGGCCGCACCGGCTCTGCCAAGTCGGACGACGGCAAGCTCAACGTCGAGCTGTCCACCCCGCGTGAGCTGGGTGGCGCCGGCGGCAACGGCACCAACCCCGAGCAGATGTTCGCGGCCGGCTACTCGGCCTGCTTCATCGGCGCGATGGGCGCGGTCGCTGCCTCGCAGAAGTTCAAGCTGCCGCCCGATGTGAGCATCAGCGCCGATGTCGGCATCGGCCCGATCCCGGGCGGCTTCGGCATCCAGGTCGCGATGGCCATCAGCCTGCCGGGCATGGAGCGCGCCGCCGCCGAAGCGCTGGTGGCGGCCGCCCACCAGGTCTGCCCCTACAGCAATGCCACCCGCGGCAACATCGACGTGGTGCTGACCGTCGTCTGAAGCGCCGTCACCCAGGTGTCATGGCGCCGCCATGACACCGTCATGCGGCCTCACGAGCATGGCGGGATCCGTGACCAACGCTTCCCGCCATGCCGTCCATCTGCCGTACCTGCCTGTCCACCCTGGCCCTGGCCGCCCTGCTCGCCAGCGCCCAGGCCGCCCCCACGCTGATCGCCCGCGGCAGCCTGCCCGGTGACGCCGCCGACCTGTCCGGTCTCAGCGGCACCCTGGAGAACGGCGCCCCCGCCAACCTGCTGGGTGGGCTCGGCTCGGCCCTGGCCTGGGCCGGTGGCACCACCTTCATCGCCCTGCCCGACCGCGGCCCCAACGCCTCGGCCTGGAATGCGGCGGTCGACAACACCACCAGCTGGATTCCGCGCTTCCACACACTGTCGATCGCGCTGAGCCCCAACCCGGCGGGCCCGCTGCCCTTCACGCTGACGCCCACGCTGACCGGCACCACGCTGCTGTGGTCGCGTGATGCGCTGCACTACGGCCCGGCCGTGCCCGCGATCAACACCGCCAGGCGCCACTACTTCAGCGGCCGCAGCGACAACTTCGGCCCCGGCGATTCGCTCGACCCGCTGCACGCCCGCCTCGATCCGGAAGGCCTGCGCGTTTCGCGCAACGGCAAGACGGTCTACATCAGCGACGAGTACGGCGCCTACGTCTACGCCTTCGACCGCGCCTCCGGCAAGCGCCAGCGCGCGTTCTCGCTGCCCTCGGCCACCTTTGCGGCGCACACGCTGGCGGCCACCGGCGCGGCCGAGATCAGCGGCAACACCACGGGTCGCGTGGCCAACAAGGGCATGGAAGGCCTGGCGATCACGCCCGACGGCCGGTTCCTGATCGGCTTCATGCAAAGCCCGCTGCTGCAGGACGGCGGCGACGGCGGTCGCGCCAACCGCATCGTGCGCATCGAGATCGCGACCGGCACCGTCGAGCAGTTCGCCTACGACAACTTCATCCCGGCGATGAACAAGGCCTACAACAGCAGCGAGATCCTGGCCATCAACAGCCACGAGTTCCTGGTGCTGGAGCGCGACGGCAAGGGCCTGGGCGATGGCACGCTGGCGGTGGTCAAGCAGCTGTGGAAGGTGGACCTGAGCGGCGCCACCGACGTGAGCGGTCTGAGCGGCGCGGCGGCCCTGCTGGCCGTGGCGCCCACCAAGACGCTGTTCCTGGACCTGCGCGCGGCACTCAATGCCGCCGGCATCGCCGACGCCGACATCCCGGCCAAGCTCGAGGGCGCGGCCTTCGGTGAGGACGTGGTGATCGACGGCGTCACCAAGCACACGCTGTACCTGGCCAACGACAACGATTTCCTGGCCAGCGTGGGCGGCAAGGACAACCCCAACCAGTTCTTCGTCTTCGCGTTCGACGACGCCGATCTGGGCGGCTCGGTCTACGAGCCGCAGCGCTTCAAGCAGCCCTGATCAGCGCCCCACCAGCAGGCGCAGCAGCAGCTCCACCCGCGCCTTGGCGGGTGTGAGCGCGCCCGCCGAGGGCCAGGCGCCCTCGGGCTGGCCGACGATGCCGCCGCGCTGGCAGCGCGTGGCCCGCCAGACCTGCAGGCCCCGCTGCGCCGCGGCCTGCAGCGCCGCGTCCAGCGCGGCGTTCACCGTGCCGTTGCCGGTGCCCTCGACCACCAGGCCGCGGTAGCCCGCATCGACCAGCGCATGCACCAGCACCGGCTCGACGCCGGCATGGCTGCTGACGATGCCCACCCGCGGCCAGGCGGCCACCGAGGGCGCGATCGTCTCCAGACTCAGCGCCACGCCCCGGGGCCAGTCGCGCCAGCGCAGCACCCGGCCCTCGCGCAGGCTGGCCACCGGCGGGGCGTCGCCGCCCTCGAACGCGTCGATGCGAAACGGCTGGGTCTTGCGCACGTCGGCGGCCGCCCAGACCTCGCCCCCCACCGCCACCAGCACGCCCTGGGCGCCCGGCTCGGCGGCCAGCGTCACCGCGTCCAGCAGGTTCTGCGGGCCATCGGCCTGCAGCGACGTGGCCGGGCGCATCGACGCGGTCATCACCAAGGGCTTGACCGGCGCCAGCACGCGCTGCAGGAACCAGGCGGTCTCCTCCAGCGTGTCGGTGCCATGGGTCACCACCACACCAGCCACCTCGGGCCGCGCCAGGTGGTGGGCGGCACGGCGCGCCAGCTGCTGCCAGGTGGCGTGGTCCATGTCCTTGCTGTCGAGCTGGGCCACCTGCTCGGCCTCCAGCGTGCGGCTGGCCAGTGCCGGCACCGCCAGCAGCAGCTGGGTCACGTTGAGGCTGCCGGCCGCGTAGCCGACATTGTCGCCCGCGCCGGCGATGGTGCCGCCGGTGCCCAGGATCACGATGCGTGCCGATTCACTTTGCATTTTTCGACAGTCTGGATAAAAATACAGCCACTGGATGCAACCCCAGCCGTGCTCCGCCGGAGCCGGCCACCTCCGCCCATGCTTGAAAGTCCCAAGCTCACCGCCCGGCAGCAGCAGGTGCTCGACCTGGTGCAAAGCACCATCGAGCGCACTGGCGCCCCGCCCACGCGGGCCGAGATCGCTGCCGAACTGGGCTTCAAGTCGCCCAACGCCGCTGAAGAGCACCTGCAGGCCCTGGCCCGCAAGGGCGTGATCGAGCTGGTCGGCGGCACCTCGCGCGGCATCCGGCTGCAGTCTGCCACGCTGCGCGCGCTGAACGAGGCCCGCGGCAAGCAGTTCATGTTGCCGCTGCCCAGCCTGGCCCAGCTGACATTGCCACTGGTTGGCCGCGTCGCCGCCGGTCATCCCATCCTGGCCCAGGAACACGTGGACCAGACCTATGTGCTCGAGGCCTCGCTGTTCCCGCAGAAGCCCGACTACCTGCTGAAGGTCAAGGGCATGAGCATGCGCGATGCCGGCATCGTCGACGGCGACCTGCTGGCGGTCAAGCAGACGCGCGAGGTGCGCAATGGCCAGATCGTCGTCGCCCGGCTCGACAACGAAGTCACCGTCAAGCGCTTCCACCGGGGCCGCCAGGGCGTGGAGTTGCTGCCCGAGAACCCCGATTTCGAGCCCATCGTCGTCGGCCCCGAGCGCGAAGACTTCTCGATCGAGGGCATCGCCGTGGGCCTGGTGCGGCAGCACATGCTGATCTGATGGCCCGGCAGGCTGTACCGATGGGCACGATCAAATCCCCCAAGGCCGCCAGTGCCGCCGAGTGCGACACGCTGGAGCGCCTGCCCAATGTCGGCCCGGCGATGGCCGCCGACCTGCGTTCGCTGGGCATCCGGCACCCGTCGCAGCTGGCGGGTCGCGATGCCTATGCGCTGTACCGCGCGCTGGAGCGCCACAGCGGCAAGCGGCAGGACCCCTGCGTGCTGGACACCTTCCTCGCCATCGTCGATTTCATGAACGGCGCCGCACCGCGCCCCTGGTGGGACTACACCGCCGACCGCAAGCGCCAGTTCGGCGCGCTGCATCCGGCCTGAGCCCTCGCCCCGCCAGGGCTCACAGGCGGTCGCGCCGCCACAGCGCCGGAAACAGCCGCGGCCACACCGCTACCGCCAGCAGCGTGCCGGCGCCGCCCAGCAACACCGAGCCCACCGGTCCCAGCCAGGCCGCGGTGGCCCCCGATTCGAACTCGCCCAGTTGGTTGCTGGCGCCGATGAACACGGAGTTCACCGCTGCCACGCGGCCGCGCATCGCGTCGGGCGTCTCCATCTGCACCAGGCTCTGGCGGATCACCACGCTGACCATGTCGGCGGCACCGGCCACCGCCAGCGCCAGCATCGCCAGTGGCAGGCTGCCGGCCAGCGCAAAGGCCAGCGTGGCCAGGCCATAGACCGCCACCGACTGCAACAGGCGCTGGCCGGCGCGGCGCTGCAACGGGTGCCGGGCCAGCCACAGGCCGCAGGCCAGTGCCCCCAGGGCCGGCGCGGCGCGCAGCAGACCCAGGCCCTCAGGCCCGGTGCCCAGGATGTCGCGCGCAAAGACCGGCAGCAGCGCAGTGGCACCGCCCAGCAGCACGGCCAGCAGGTCCAGCCCCATCGCCCCCAGCAGCACCGGGTGCGCCACGATGAAGCGCAGGCCGGCGGTGAGCGCCCCGGCCTCGGCACCCACGCGCGCCGGTCGACCCTGCGGCGTGAGCCGCAGCACCGCGCCCCCGGCCAGCACCAGCAGCAGCAGCGCCAGGCCATACACCCAGGCCGCGCCAGCGCTCTGGCCTGCGGCGTAGACCAGGCCGCCCAACGCCGGCCCGCCCACAATCGAGGCCTGCAGCACGGCGCCACCGGCCGCCACCGCGCGCGGCAGGGCCTCGCCGGGCACCAGCGAGGGCAGCAAGGCCTGCTGCGACGGCATCTGCAAGGCCCGCGCGGCACCCAGCAGCGCCGAGACCGCGAAGATGCCGGCCGGCCCCAGCCAGCCGCCGGCGCTGCCAGCCGCCAGGCACGCCGCCACCACGGCCTGCAGGCCCAGGCTGGCCAGCAGCGTGTGCCGGCGGTCGTGGTGGTCCACCAGGTGACCGGCCGGCAGCGTCAGCAGCAGCGCCGGCACGAACTGCACAAGACCCACCAGGCCGAGTTGCCAGGCGCTGCGGGTGAGCTCGTACATCTGCCAGCCCAGCGCCACCATCAGCATCTGGTTGGCGGTGGTCGCGGCGGCGCGGGCCGCCAGCAGGCGTCGGAAATCAGGCAGGTCGCGCAGGCGCGGCGGTGGCGCCAACGCCAGGGGATCGGTCGCGGTCATCGGGGCGACAGCTTACGCTGCCGTGCGCACCGCCAGCACCGCCTGGTTGCGCAGGCTGCGCACCAGGCTCAGTTCAGCCTCCGACAGCCGCAGCGTGCGGCGCTGGCAGGCGCCGTACAGCAGACCGAAGCAGCGCCCCTTGAGCATCATCGGCAGCAGCACGAAGCTGCGCGGCGGCGCCTCGCGCAGCACCATGGGCAGGCGCGGGCGCAGCGAGTCGGCCCGGGCGTCGTCGATCAGGGTGTCCAGGCCCTTGCGACAGGCCAGCTGGAACAGGTCCGGGGTCGGACCCTCGCCTAGATCGATCTTCAGCGCCGCCGCCAGCTCGGGCGCGCCCTCGCCCATCCACACCCGGCCGCACAACTGCTCGCCCTTGGGGTCGCGCAAGGCCAGCACCACCTGGTCCAGTGACAGGGCGCGCCACAGCGTCTCGGCAATCATCCGCAGCACCTGGCCCACGCTGCCCGATTCGCTGGCCAGGGTGGCGGTGACGTCGGCAATGCCGGCGGCCAGCAGCTGCTGCACCGCAGCGCTGACCGGGGCTTCGGCCACGGTGGCGGTGAATTCCTCGGCCGGCGCGGTGGGCGGCGCCAGCAGCCGGCTGGCGCGCACCCGTGGCCCGCTGTCGAGCCCCAGCGAGCTGGCCAGGTCGGCCAGCATCGCCCGCGCGGCCGACACCGCCTGCAGCATCGCCTCCTGCGACTGGCCCAGCGGCAGGCCGAAGTGCTCGGCCCAGGCGGGCTGGGGGTCGGCGCCTTCGCCGCGTTCGTCCAGCAGGCGCTGCACCAGCTCATGGGCCGCGCGCACGCGCCAGCGCATGGCCTCGGTGGGCGCCGTCACGCGGTGGCGCGGCGGCTCGCCGTGCGGCACCGACATCGCCTGGCACAGCGCCTGGGGCAGGCCCCAGGAGGCGGCCACGCCCTGGCCCAGGCTGGCGCAGGACACCCCCAGCACGTCGACCTGGGCGCGCTCATCCACCGGACCGTCGCGCCCCTGCAGCAGCTGCGCCTCCTGCGGCAGGTAGTAGGCCAGCAGCAGGCGGCCCAGCTGGCTGAACATGCCGGCCAGGAAGGCCTCCTCGCGCTCGCGGCTGGGAGGCGTCAGCTGATCCACCAGTGCCGCGGTCAGCAGGGTTTCCAGGAACAGGCCCTTCATGCGGCCGGCCTGGGCCTGGTTGCCCATGTGCTCGAGCAGCAGCAGCGACAGCGCCATCGCCCGGATGCCGCCGAAGCCCACCAGCGCCACCGCGCGCGAGACTGTGCTGACCTCGCCCTGGTTGGCATGGTGAAAGCGCGCGCTGTTGACGACACGCAGCAGGCGCTGGGTCAGCGCCACGTCGCGCAGGATCTCAGCGGCCAGCGTGTGCACGCTCTCGGAATCGGAGGCGGTGATCGCCTGGATGCGCAGCACCGCGTCGGACAGCGCCGGGAAGTCGCCTGCCAGGCGCATGCGCCGCAGCAGAAAGTCCAGCGTCGGATGCGCACCCGGGCCCTGCACCGCGGCCGGATGCAGCCAGGCGTTCAGCGCGTCGCGCATCGCCGCGGCATCGGGCCAGCGGCGCGCAGGGTCGCGGGCGGTGGCGCGCAGCACGATGCCGCGCAGGTGGTCGTCGACCTCGTTGTCCACCGGCGGCCAGACCACGTCCACATGACGCGCCTGGGCAATCGCCTGGGTCGGCCCCTCGCTGCGGCGCAGTGGGGCGCCGATCAGCATCTCGCCCAGCAGCATGCCGGCGGCGAACACATCCATCGATGCGGCGGGGGCGGCGCCGGCCGCCGCCTCGGGCGAGATCGTGCCCGGCGAGCCGACGATGCGGCCGTCATGGCTGTCGGTGATGCGCGCCGCGATGCCGAAGTCGGCCACCTTGGGCACACCGTCAGCGTCCAGCAGCACGTTGGAGGCCTTCAGGTCGCGATGCACCACGCCCTGGGCGTGGGCATGGGCCAGCGCGTCCAGCACGCCCAGCATCAGCTCCACCGCCGACCGCGGCGCCAGCGGGCCCTCGCGCAGGCGCGCGGCCAGCGTGCCGCCGGGAACGCACTCGCTGACCAGCACGGCCTGGTCGTCGATCGTCAGCAGGTCGTGCACGGCGACGATGCCGGCGTGGTGCAGGCCGGCCGCCAGACGGGCCTCTTCACGCCACTCGGCGGCCAGTTCGGACTCGGCCTGCGGATGAAAGATCTTCAGCGCCACCTCACGCTGCAGCGTGGTGTCCAGCGCCCGCCAGACGCTGGCCTGGGCGCCGCGGCCGAGTTCGCCGCGCAACTCGAAGCGACCGATGCGCTCGCCGACCGAGGGTTTCACGCCGCCGCGGCCCGCGACGCACCGGCGGAGGCGCTGGCCTGCGCAAAGGCACGGGTGGCGGCCGATGCGTCGGCGACTCCGGCCATCGCCGGGCCTGTGTCCACCGTGCTGGGCAGGGCCTGCAGCGCGCCCAGCATCTCGGGCTGGGTCAGGCCCAGTGCCCGCGCATAGCGGCGCACCACCACCGCCAGCGCGGGGCCCACCAGCTTGGGCGCCAGCGCACTGGCGTCCAGCAGGTCGTTGGCGCAGCTGGCGGTGACGCGCAGGATGTCGGCGTCGATGTCGGGGTGGTGCACCGGCGCGCCGGGCGGAATGCGGCGGATCATCTGCTGCACCGAGTCGTCCAGGCCCCAGTGCTGGGCCACGGCCAGGCCCAGCGCCTCGAGGTCGATGCCCAGCACCGCATAGGAGGCCGCCTCGGCGCTCATGCCGGGCTCGGCGCCGGCCTTGCCGTCCGCCGATTCGCCGGGCTGCATCAGGCGGCGGATCTGGGCGGCCTCGTCCGGGAAGTGGTACTGCACCACCAGCCGGCCCAGGTTCTGCATCTGGGCGATCAGCGAGATCACCTCGCCGTCATAGCCAGCCGGCGCCAGCCGCGTGGCCACGCCGCCGGCGCGCTGCACGCGCCGCATCAGCGCCGCCATCTCGGTGGCCGCCGCCTCGTCCATCGGACCGGGCCAGGGCCGCAGCGACAGCGCCGCGCGGCGCACGCCCTCCAGGCCCAGCATCGCGATCGCCCGACGCAGCATCAGCACCGGGCCGTCGCTGGACACGGCGTGGCCCTGCACGGTGGCGCCATTGACCAGGCGCAGCAGCTCGAAGGCCAGCGCCATGTCGCCCAGCACCACCTCGGCCAGCTCGCTGGTGCGGCCGCGCTCCATCAGCGCCAGGTGCGCCACGCGGTCGGCGCCCCCGGGCATGGCCGGCAGCACGCCGGCGGCGCGGATGCGGTCGAGCAGCAGGGCCAGCGGCCCGCCCTCCAGTTCGGCATTGGCCTTGATCCAGCCGTCCAGCGCCCGCTGCAGCGTGCGCGCATTGCGGTAGCGCTGGCGCGGCTGGCGGTCGGTGGCGCGGTTGACGATGGCCCGCAGCGCATCCGGTATCGGCCGCGGCACGTTCCACGGCAGGCGCACGAAGTCATTGCCCAGCGGCGGCATCATCGCCACCACGCGGGCCACATCGGTCTGGTCCAGCGCTGGCTGGCCGGCCAGTCCATGGTGCATCACGATGCCCAGCGCGAGCACATCGCCCACGGCGGCGTCGCGCACCTGGCGGAGCTCTTCCATCGCCCCCACCACCGCGGCGCCACCGCTGCGTTGCGGCACCTCCAGGCCCAGCACCTGCACGCGGCCGCCGTCGTCCACGCTGAGCAGCCACGGCTGCACATCATGGTGGGCCACGCCCGCCTCGTGGGCATAGGCCAGGCCCAGGGCAGCCTGCGAGGCCCAGGGGGCCATCTCCTCGGCCGGAATGCCCTGGCGCGAGAAGCGCTCGGCCCAGGTGACCTGGCCATGGCGCTCATAGGCCACGTAGGGCCAGCGCTCATGCTCGGCGATCTCGACCGGCGTGGCCAGGTTCGGATGGTTCAGCCGCGCCGCGCGGCGCACGCTCTGCATCCAGGCCGCGGCGGCCTCGCCTTGCGGCTGCTGGCGCGGCATCACCAGCATCCATTCGGTGCCCTGGCGCTCATCGGCGGCATGCCAGGCCATGGTGCGCTCGCTCTTGCCCAGCAGGCGCAGCAGCTGGTAGCGCCCGAAGCGCCGCACCGGGGCGGTGGGGGCTTTCGGGGCGTCGTCGGAACGGGCGGGAGCACTCATGGCAGCGGACACGGCGGGCAGCTTGGCTCCGATTGAACCGCGCGCACCGCCGACCCGTAGTCCGGAAGTAGCGGCGCCAAACCCGGCTATTCGCTGGCGTCGAGCGGATGCACCCGGCCGTCCCCGCCCACCAGCAGCGCGCGGACCCGCTCGCCCGGCTGCAGCCGCCGGACCGCGGCCACGTAGGCCGCCAGCTGTTCTCGGTAGGCCGGCTGGGTGTGCGGCGCATGGTCCAGCTTGTAGTCGATCACCCACCAGCTGGGCTCGCCGTCGGGGTCGCGGCGCTGCACCAGGCGGTCGATGCGCAGCGCGGCCGCGCCGTCGTCCACCGGCACCTCGTCACCGGCCCAGAGGATCGCCGGGTCGCGCCACCAGGGGCGGAAGTGCGGCCCCGCCAGCACGGCGCGCGCGGCGGCCTGCGGCACGGCGATGTCCACCGGCGCCAGGTCGAACTCGGCGCCGGCAGCACGCGCAGCAGTCTCCAGCCACTCGTCCAGCGACCCGAGGGCCGGTCCGCGCGGCCCGCAAGCCCATTGCATCAGGCGGTGGAAGGCCTGGCCCAGGCGGGTCAGGCGGTCGTCCTGGCGCACCGGGGCCACCCAGTCCGCCGCGATGCCGCTGCCGGCCGCGGCCGGCGGGCGCAGCGCCGCCCAGTCGTCGGTGTGCACCACGGCCTGCTCGCCGACCGGCGGCGGCGCCGCCGGGCTGGGCGTCCAGGGCGCCGCCAGGTCGTGCAGCCGGGCCCACCACGACGGTGCAGGACCGGCGTGGTGCGGCACCACGGCACTCAGCACCAGGCGCGTGCGGGCGCGGGTGAGCGCCACGTACAGGCTGTTGAGCTCCTCGCGGGCCTGCTGGGTGTCCTCGTCGGCCTGCAGCGCATCCAGCGACGGCGCGCGCCTGGCCGCGGAGGCGACGAAGGCCACCCGCGCCGGGTGGTCCTGGTCCACCGGCCAGTCGACCAGCAGCGCGCCGGGATCGGGGCGGCGGGCCTGGGGGTCGGTGTCGAGCAGGAACACCACCTCGGCCTCCAGACCCTTGGCGCCGTGCACGGTCAGCAACTGCACCGCATCGGCCTGGGCCAGTGCCGGCACCGTGGGCGACTGCCGCCGCAGCGCACGCACGAAGCCATAGGGCGTGGCGTAGCGGCCACCATCCAGCGACAGGGCTGCGGCGACCAGGCCCTCGATCACCGCCCGCGCCGGACCGCGGCGCTCGGGCGGCACCGCGCGCAGCATGCGGCCCATCAACTCACCCTCGTCGACGATGCGGTCGAGCAGGTCATGCGGCGGCAACTGGCGGGCCAGATCGGCCCAGCGCGCCAGCAGCGGCGCGGCGCGCGCCAGCGAAGGGGGCGCCTCACCACGGGCCGCCAGGCGCTGCAGCGCCGGCCACCAGGCGTCGCCGCGGGCCTCGGCGGCCAGGGCGATCAGGTCCGGGTCGCTGGCGTCGAAGACGGGGCTGCGCAGCGCCTGGGCCAGCGACAGGTCGTGGCCGGGCGAGGCCAGCACATCCAGCAGCGCCACCAGGTCGCGCGCCTCGGGCTCGTCCAGCAGCGACAGCTCGGCCGGCTGGACATGCGGCACATGCAGCACGCGCAGCGCATCCGACAGGCGCGCCAACACGCTGCGCTTGCGCGCCAGCACCTGGATGTCGCGCGGCCGGCGACCCTGGGCTACCAGCTCGGCGATCGCCCGGGCCACCCAGCGGGCCTCCTGCGCGCCCAGGTGTTCGCGCTCCTCGTGACGGGGCTGGGTCAGGCTGTCGCGCCAGGGGGCGTCGGCCGGCTCGACCGGTTTTGCGGCGCGCGGCGGGCGCTCGGTCAGCGGCAGGCGCCAGACACCTTCGCCCGCCTGCGCGACCTCGGTGGTGTGCGGGCGGAAACCGTCGTAGTCGGCGGCGGCCGCGAAGACCTGGTTCAGCGTGTCGATCACCGCCGTGGCGTTGCGCCGCGTGTGGTCACAGGACAGGCGCCGGCCGCCCAGGGCATCAGCGACAAAGCGTGCCGCGGCCTCGAACACGCGCGGCTCGGCGCGGCGGAAGCGGTAGATGCTCTGCTTCGGGTCGCCGACGATGAAGACCGACAAGGGCTGCTGGCCGCTGGCGCCCCCGCCTGCGCCGGCGTAAGCGGCCAGCCAGGGCCGCAAGGCGTGCCACTGCAGCGGACTGGTGTCCTGGAACTCGTCAATCAGCAGGTGGCGCAGTTGGGCATCGAGCCGCTCCTGGATCCAGCCGGCCTGCTCGGCGTCGCGCAGCAGGTGCAGCGCGAGGTTCTCGAGGTCGGGCATGTCGACCAGGCCCCGGGCACGCTTGAGCGCCGCGAATTCCTGCAGCAGCGCACGTGCCAGCGGGACCAGTGCGGCGTGGTCGTGGTGCGCCTCGTGCTGGCGCAGACGCAGCGCGATGGCCAACAGCTCCTCGGCCAGTTGCGGGATCTCCGGCGGCTTGCCGGCGACATTGCCCCGGGCCTGGCCGGTGGACTTGCTGAGCAACGCCTCGCACGCGGCCTCATAGGCCAGCTCGGCGGCCCCCTCCTGCAGGTGCGCCAGGGCGCGGCTCAGGCCCTCGACCACCGGCACCACGGTCTTGCGGGCGTCCGGGCGCAGCCGGTCGCGCAGCGCCGTGGCCACCGCCACCCAGCCGGGGGCGCGCAGCAGCTCGGTGGGGTGCGCGAGATCGCAGCAGTCCGGGAACACCTCGGCCACCGGCGGGATCGAGTCCGCCAGCGCGCCGTGGACATCCGCGCGCTCGATCTCGATGCGCCGCTCCAGCACGCTGTCCAGCCAGCGCTGCACCACGCTGCGGCCGTGGCGGCCCACCAGGCCGCGGTAGGCGCGGTCCAGTTCGGGCGTCTGGGCCACGCGGCGCAGGAAGCGGCGGGTCAGCTCGGGCCGCAGTTCGTCGGTGTTCTCGATCAGCGCCATGCCGGGCTGCAGACCCAGCGACTGCAGCGCCGCCAGCGGCGCCATGCGCAGCAGCTGCGAGAACCAGCTGTGGAAGGTGCGCACCTGCACGGCCCGGCCCTGCGCCAGCACGCGCTGCTGCAGCGCGCCCAGTGCGGGCGCCATCGCCTCGGCCTGGGCGGCGTCCAGGCCGCGCTCGCGCAGCGCCTGCACGCGCTGGTCGTGGCTGGCGCGCACGTCCGAGAACTCGGCCAGCCAGTCGTCCAGGCGCTCGCGCATCTCGCCGGCGGCCTTGCGGGTGAAGGTGATCGCCAGGATCTGCTGCGGCTGGGCCCCGTCCAGCAGCGCGCGCAGGATGCGCGAGACCAGCATCCAGGTCTTGCCGGCACCGGCGCAGGCCTCGACAACGACACTGCGCGACGGGTCGCAGGCGATCGCGTAGAAGGCGGCGCGGTCGACCGGCTGACCGTCGGCGGCGTAGGCGGCGCCGTTCATTCGTCGCCTCCCGAGTCGGTGACGGCCTCGGCCGCGGTGTCGGGAGGCGCCGCCCAGTGGTCGCGGCGGCACAGGCCGCGCATGTCGCAGTACTCGCAGGCCTGGCCGCGGCCGAGCGCCCGCAGCGGCTCGCCAGCGCGGGCGCGGTCGAATTCGGCGGCCAGTTCGCCCAGCAGGCGCTCGGCGTCGGCCAGCACGTCGGCGTGCTCGATCCAGCGCGGCCCGTCACGCTCATCGAGCGCCAGGTAGGCCGCACCCACCGTGGCGCCATCGGCGACGGCCAGCGCGGCGTAGAAGGCCAGCTGGGTGTCCTCCAGGCCCTTGGCGCGGCGCTTGAGCTCGTCGGCGCGGCCGGTCTTGTAGTCGATCACCTGCACCGCACCGCCGGGGCCGCTGTCGAGGCGGTCCAGGCGGCCATGCAGGCCCATCGCGCCCAGCGCGGGTGCGGGACGCTGGCGGTCGATCTCGCCGGCGGTCCAGCGCCAGCCGGCCTGGTCGCGCGCCTGCAGCCAGGCCAGGTAGGGCTCGCACAGGCGGTCGAAGCTGGCCAGGTAGGGCAGCATCTCGCCTTCGGCCAGGCGGCCGTCGGGCGCCACCTCCTGGGCGCAGCGCCGCAGCAGCGCGCGGTCATCGTCCAGGCGGGCGCCGGCCGCGCGTTGTTCGTGGAAGCGCAGCAGCACCGCGTGCAGCCAGTCGCCGTAGTCGCGCTTCTCGGCCAGGCGGTCCAGTTCGTCGTCGCTGGCCAGGCCCAGCAGGCGCTGGGCGAAGAAGCGGTAGGGACAGTCGCGCCAAGCGTCCACCGCGCTGGCGCTGAGCGAGTCGGGCCAGCGCGCGCCGCTGGCCATCACCGCCGGCTCGGCCACGGGCTGCACCGCCCAGGCGCGGCACGGCGGCGCCAGCGTGGAGACCGGCAGCGCCTGGCCGCCGCGCGCCAGCACCAGGCGCTGCAGCAACGGACTGGGGCCGAGCGGTTCGCTGCCTTCGGCCCGGCGGCGCACCAGGCACAGGTTCGGCAGGCGCAGCGCCTGGATGAAGGCCAGGGCCTCGCGCTCGGCCGCCTCGGCCACACCGGGCAGGCCCAGCGCGCGGCGCAGCGCCGGCCCGATCAGGTCGACGCCCGGCTCGTGGCCGCCCAGGCGCTGCTCGTCGGCACCCGGCAGCACCGCGGCCACGAAAGGACGCAGCATGGCCCGCGCCAGCGGTGTGATGACCACCCGCGCCTGCGGCGGATGGTCGGGCACGACACTGGCCTCGCTGAGCGCCTCGTCGGCCCAGCTGATCAACTCGTCCAGCGTGAAGCGGGTGGCGGCCGCCAGCGCCGGCCAGCCCGCGCCCTGGTTCCAGGGCGCTTCCAGGCGCCACGCCGCCAGCACCGCCCGCCCGGCCGGGTCGTCGCGCCAGGCGGCGGCCGAGGCGGGATCGTCCAGCCACAGCGCGGCCAGGGCCGACAGCCACTCGGCCAGCGGGCGCCGCGCCGGCTCGCGCAGCGGCGCCAGGCGGGACTGGGCGCGTTCCCAGAAGGCCTGGGCCTGGTCGCGCCGCGCCGGGCTCAGCCGGCGGCCGCGCCACAGGGCCTCGAGCACGCGCAACTCCTCGGCCTGTGACGCGAAGGCCGGGTCGTCCTTCAGCCAGGCCAGCCACAGGTCCTCGGCACCGGCCGAGGGCCGTGAGAGGGCCCGGGCGGCGCGCAGCAGCGCCATCGCCCGCGCCCCGGCGCGCGTGGTGGCCACCCGCCAGCCGGTGTCGTCGACCACCTCGACCGCCGCCCGCTCGAGCAGGGCCCGCACGCGGCGCACGGCCTCGCGGTCCTGGGCGATCAGCGCGACGGCGCCCTGCTCATGGCGGCGCAGCGCGTCCAGCACCTCGACAGCGGCAGCGCGGGCCTCGCCCTCGGCGTCATCGGCCAGATGTTCCTGCGGCGGCGGCAGCGTGGCGGCGGCCTCGAAGAGCCGCTCGGGCGGCGGATCCTGGTCCAGCCAGAGCACCGGCACACCGCGCGCGGCGGCCTCGTCCAGCACCGCCTGCACCAGCGGCACCGTGCCGCCGGCGCGCAGGCCGATCCAGGCACTGGGGCGGGCCTCGTACAAGGCGTCGCTGGCGGGCGGCTGCACCGCGATCGACCGCGCGGCCCAGGCCAGCGCATAGCCGGCCAGCGAGCGCTCCTGATCGCCCGGGCCGGTGCCGCCAGCCAGCCGGGCTTGCGCCGTCGCGACCCATGCGGCGCGGCCTGATGGCGGCTGGGCGGCGAGCGCCTGCTGCCATTCGTCGGCGGTGTCGACCACCGCGGCCACCGCCCAGGCGAAGCCCGCCGGGTCGCGCCGGGCCCAGCCGCCCTGGTCGACGCCGCGCAACTGCGCCGCCACCTGCAGCCGGCGGGTGACGGTATCGCCGGCCATGGCCTCAGCCGCCGCCGGGGCGCGCGGGCCCAGTTGCGGGGCCAGCGTGGCCACGGTCTCGATCCGCGGCGCCCAGCCGCCGCGCCGCGCGAAGGCCCGCCGGGCCTGCGGCAGCAGCGCGGTGAAGGGCAGCAGCCAGATCGCATCGCGCAGAACCACCCCTCTGGCCTGCGCCCAGTCGCCCACCTGGTCGGCCAGACGCGCCCAGGTGTGCTCGTCCAGGGGGGTCGTCTCGGGGGGCGCAGCGGTCATCGGCACGGGCATCGGGGACAAGACCTTTGTGTCAGAATCATTGTGCCCGGTCGCCCCAGATGGCGGCTCCCCGAAGGACACCCCATGAGCAGCGAACTGATCAAGCACATCTCCGACGCCTCGTTCGAGGCCGATGTCCTGCAATCCGACAAGCCGGTCCTGGTCGACTACTGGGCCGAATGGTGCGGCCCCTGCAAGATGATCGCCCCGATCCTGGACGAAACCGCCAAGGAATACGGCGAGCGCCTGCAGATCGCCAAGATGAACGTCGACGAGAACCGCGACATCCCCGCCAAGTTCGGCATCCGCGGCATCCCGACGCTGATGCTGTTCAAGGGTGGTCAGCTGGCGGCCACCAAGGTCGGTGCGCTGAGCAAGGCGCAGCTGGCCCAGTTCCTCGACGGCAACCTCTGATCTCGCCTATACTCCTGCCCTGACGCGCCGGGAACGGCTGCATCGCGCCAAGCGCCCGAGCAGCCACCCCGGAGCCCCGTCAGGCGCCGGACGGCCGCCACCCCAAGCCCAGGCCCAGCCTGACCGCTTGCGGAACACGTGTCCCGGCCCCCCCTCCCCTACCCGGTTTCATCACGCGCCACGCGGCCGGGATCCCCGTGATCCCCACCTCGATGGCGATCGGCCAGCCCCGGCTCATGCGGTGCTTCGCTGGCGACCACCCCAGGGTGTATCCATGCATCTTTCCGAACTGAAAGCCCTCCACGTCTCGGCCCTGATCGAGATGGGCGAGGCGCTCGAGATCGACAACGTCTCCCGCCTGCGCAAGCAGGAGCTGATGTTCGCGATCATGAAAAAGCGCGCCAAGGCCGGCGAACAGGTCTTCGGCGACGGCGTCCTCGAAGTGCTGCCCGACGGCTTCGGCTTCCTGCGCTCGATCGACACCAGCTACATGGCGTCGACCGACGACATCTACCTGAGCCCCAGCCAGATCCGCCGCTTCAACCTGCACACCGGCGACATGGTCGAGGGTGAGGTGCGGGTGCCCAAGGACGGCGAGCGCTACTTTGCCCTGGTGAAGGTCGACCGTGTGAACGGCCTGACGCCCGAGCAGAGCAAGCACAAGATCATGTTCGAGAACCTGACGCCGCTCTTCCCGAAAGAGCCGTTCAAGCTCGAGCGCGACGCCTTCAAGGGCGAGGAGAACATCACCGGACGCATCATCGATCTGATCGCCCCGATCGGCAAAGGCCAGCGTGCGCTGCTGGTCGCGCAGCCGAAGACCGGCAAGACGATCATGATGAAGAACATCGCCCACGCGCTGGTGGCGAACCATCCCGAGATCCACCTGATCGTGCTGCTCGTCGACGAGCGCCCGGAAGAAGTGACCGAAATGGTGCGCACCGTGCGCGGCGAGGTGATCAGCTCCACCTTCGACGAGCCCGCCGCCCGCCACGTGCAGGTGGCCGAAATGGTGATCGAGCGCGCCAAGCGCCTGGTCGAGATGAAGAAGGACGTGGTGATCCTGCTCGACAGCATCACCCGTCTGGCCCGCGCCTACAACAACGTGCTGCCCAGCTCCGGCAAGGTGCTGACCGGCGGTGTCGACGCCAACGCGCTGCAGCGCCCCAAGCGCTTCTTCGGCGCGGCGCGCAACGTGGAGGAAGGCGGCTCGCTGACCATCATCGGCACCGCGCTGATCGACACCGGCTCGAAGATGGACGAGGTCATCTACGAGGAGTTCAAGGGCACCGGCAACTGCGAGATCCACCTGGACCGCCGCATGGCCGAGAAGCGCGTCTACCCCTCGATCCTGATCAACAAGTCGGGCACCCGCCGCGAGGAGCTGCTGCTCAAGCCCGAGATCATGCAGAAGACCTGGATCCTGCGCAAACTGCTCTACAACATGGACGAGATCGAGGCGATGGAGTTCGTCCTCGACAAGATGAAGGCGTCGAAGAACAACCTCGACTTCTTCGACATGATGCGCCGCGGCGGCTGAAGCCCGCGCCTCGCATCACCCGCACGACCGCGCCCTGGCGCGGTCGTGTCGTTTCAGGGTGGTGGGTCAGTAGCGCACCGACACACCCAGGCCCCAGCGCCAATCGGTGGCGGCGCCGCTGATGCCCCGTGCGACCGAGGCATCGAACTGCAGGTCGGGGTTCACCAGCCAGGCCACGCCGGCGTCGGCACTGTGGATCGTGCCGCCGTGGCGGCGTGAGGCCCACTGGTCGAGCGACCATTCCACATAGCCGCGCCACTCGGCACTGAATTCCTTGCCCACGGTCACCGCCAGCGAACCCGCGGTGTAGCGCTGGCCGTTGGCGTCGCTGAGGCTGCCAATGCCGGGCATCGCGCCGACCGACCAGCCGCCGGGCAGTTCCCACTCGCCCACCACGCGCAGCGAGGGCCGCACGCCGCTGCCCTTGAAACCCGAGGAGCCGCTGGGCAGGTCGAAGTGCAGCAGCGCCGCGACGCTGGGCACAAAGTCATCGTCATCACCATCCTGGACATGCCACTTCAGGCCGACCGCGGTGTCGGGCGTGCCCGAGCGGCCGCCCAGCGCCGTGCGCTCGCGCACCCTTAGTTCGGTCTCGATGCGCAGCTCCCAGGTCGGGCTCAGACCGATGCGCAGCAGCGTCGGAAAGCTGCGTTCACGCACCGCCGCGGCACCTCGGCCGTCGCGGGCCCATTCGACGCTGGTCTCGAGCTGGAAGCGGCCGGCGCCGACCACCTCGCTCGACTCGGAGATGTCGGGCCGATCGGTGATGATCGCGCCATCGGCTTCGGCGCGCGCGGCCGTGCCCGCCATGGACAGCAACAGGGCGGCCGCCACCGCGCACAGGCGCGTGGAAAGGGTCGTTGGCATCAGGATCCTCCGGTGGGCGGTGGGTGGTTGGATGTCAGCCCAGAGCATATCGGGTATACTCCGCGTTTTTCCGCTGTCGGAAAGTGCGAATGTACGAAGGTACGACTGGCATGGGGCCAGGCGTGGCTCCCGGCTCACCAGCGATGAGAGAAGCGCCATGAAAGAAGGCATTCACCCGAATTACCGCGACGTCTGCTTCGTGGATCTGTCCAACGGTTTCAAGTTCGTGACGCGTTCCTGCGCCCCGACCAAGGAAACCATCAAGCTCGACGACGGCCGCGAAGTGCCGCTGTTCAAGCTGGAAACCACCAGCGAGTCGCATCCCTTCTACACCGGCCAGCAAAAGAGCGTGGACACGCTGGGTGGCCGCGTCGAGAAGTTCCGCAACAAGTTCGCCCGCGTCGGCATCAAGAAGTAATCCCCTTCTTGCCCGCACGCGTGCAGCGAAGAAGGCAGCCTCGGCTGCCTTTTTTCATGCCTGGTGCATCATCGCCTCCGTGAGCACGCCCACCCCTGCCCTCGTCACGCAGCGCGCCGCACAGCGCCTGCCGCGCGTGCCGCTGCTGCTGCTGTGCGCGGCCTATGTGCTGCCCGGCGTGTTCGGCCGCGACCCCTGGCGCAACGCCGATCTGTCCGCTTTCAGCATCATGCTGGGCATGGCCGAAGGCCGGCTGTCCTGGCTGGCGCCGACCCCGGTGGGCGGCATGGCCGACGCCGCGCTGCTGCCGCACTGGCTGGGCGCGCTGGCCATCCAGGCCCTGGGCGGCTGGCTGGGGCCTGCGCTGGCGGCACGGCTGCCCTTTGCACTGCTGCTGGCGGCCACGCTGGCCCTGGTCTGGTACGCCACCTATTACCTGGCCCGCACCGAGGCCGCGCAGCCGGTGGCCTTCGCCTTCGGTGGCGAGGCCGAGCCGCGCGACTACGCCCGGGCGCTGGCCGATGGCGCGCTGCTGGCGCTGATTGCCTGCCTGGGCCTGCTGCAGCTGGGCCACGAGACCACGCCCGAGCTGGCCCAGCTCAGCGAGGTGGCGCTGCTGCTGTTCGCGCTGGCCGTGGCCACCACGCGGCCACTGCTGGGCCGGCTGCTGGCGCCACTGGCGCTGGTGGCGCTGGCCTCCAGCGGCGCTCCGGCCATCGCCACGCTGATGGGCCTGGTGGCGCTGGTCACCAGCGCGCGCAGCCGCTTCGAGGGCGTGCGCGCCCTGCTGCCCTGGCTGGCGATGGGCGCCGCGGCCTCGGCCGCGCTGGCCTTGCTGCTGCACACCTGGCACTGGCGCATCGTGCGCCCGGACAGCCTGGCCGACCTGTGGGCCCTGGTGCGTCTGCCCGGCTGGTTCCTGTGGCCGGCCTGGCCGCTGGCGCTGTGGACGCTGTGGCGCTGGCGAGGGCACCTGCAGTCACGCCACATCGCGGTGCCGCTGGGCTGCGCGCTGGTGGCGCTGCTGGCGATGGCAGCCATGGACGGCAACGACCGCGTGCTGTTGCTGGCGCTGCCTGGCGTGGCGGTGCTGGCGGCCTTCGCGCTGCCGACGCTGGACCGCGGCGCCAGCGCGGCGATCGATTGGTTCTCGGTGTTCTTCTTCACCGGCGCGGCCATCGTGGGTTGGGTGGTCTATGCCTCGATGCACTGGGGCGTGCCGGCCAAACCGCTGGCCAACATCCAGCGCCTGGCGCCGGGCTTCGTGCCGCAGTTCTCATGGCTGGCGCTGCTGGCGGCGGTGCTGGGCACGCTGGCCTGGCTGTGGCTGGTGCGCTGGCGCACCGCCCGCCACCGCGATCCGCTGTGGAAGAGCCTGGTGCTGCCGGCCAGTGGCGTGGCGCTGGCCTGGCTGCTGTCGATGACGCTGTGGCTGCCGGCGCTGGACTACGCACGCAGCCTGCGGCCGCTGGTTCAGCAGATCACCGAGATCGTGCCGGCCGGCCAATGCCTGCTGGCGCCCGGCCTGCCGCGCACCCAGGTGGCGGCGCTGGAGGTGTTTGGCCGCTACCGGGTGGATGCGCGCACCGATGGCCCGTGCGATGCCATGGTGCTGCAGGGGCGTCGGCCCGGCGTCGCCCCGGCGATCGACGGCTGGCGCCTGGTGGCCACACTGCGGCGCCCTACCGACCGCCAGGAACAGACCTGGGTCCTGCGCCGCGAGCGCTGATCCTCAGGCCGGGGTCACGGCCGCGGCGCGCACCCGCGAGGGCGGCAGGCGCAAGGTGAAGCGCGAGCCCTGGCCCACCGCGCTCTCGATCAGCAGCTCGCCGCCGTGGCGCTGCGCCACATGCTTGACGATGGCCAGCCCCAGGCCGGTGCCGCCGGTGTCGCGCGAGCGGCTACCGTCCACGCGGTAGAAGCGCTCGGCCAGCCGCGGCAGGTGCTCGGGGGCGATGCCGGGCCCGGTGTCAACCACGCTGAGCTCGCCCGAGCCGTCGTCACCGCGACGCGCGATGATCTGGATGCGGCCCCCCTCGGGGGTGTAGCGCACCGCATTGAAGGCCAGGTTGCCCAGCGCGCTGGACAACTCGGATTCCTGCCCGGCCAGTGCCTCCAGGGCGCCGGTGTCGACGATCAGCTCGTGGCGCCCCGCCGACAGGGCCCGCACTTCCTGCTCCACCACCTGGGTCAGACGGGCCACCGGGCACCACTGGTCAGCGGGCGGCCGGGCGCTGCCCTCCAGGCGCGCCAGCGTCAGCAGGTCGCCCACCAGCGCCTGCATGCGCTTGGCCTGCTGGCCCATCAGGCTCAGCACGCGCTGGCGCTCGACCTCGGTCAGCGGCAGCGTGGCCATGGTCTCGACGAAGCCGGCCAGCACCGTCAGCGGCGTGCGGATCTCATGCGAGACATTGGCGACGAAATCGCGCTTGGTGGCATCCACCCGCTCGCGCTCGGTGATGTCCTGCGTCAGCAGCAGGCGCTTGCCCTGGCCATAGGGCCGCACCAGCACCGCCAGCAGGCCCTTGCCCTGCGCACCGGGAATCTGCACCGGCTGCTCGAACTGGCGCGCCTGCAGATGCGCCACGAAAGCCGGCGCGCGCACCAGGTGGGTGACATGCTGGCGCTGGTCGCGCAGCGGGTCCAGCCCCAGGTGGGCGGCAGCCATCTGGTTCATCCACTCGATCTGGTCGGCCGCATCCAGCAGCAGCACGCCGTTGGGCGACGCGTCGATGGCCTCCAGCATCTGGGCGAGCTGCTCGCGCTCGGCCGACAGCGCCCGCTCGCGCAGGCGCAGCGCCCGCTCGACGCGCACACCGGCCTCGCCCCAGAAGCCCACCAGGGGCGGTGCGCCGTCGTGCATCTCACTGCTGAGCCAGGTCAGCAGGCGGTCGCCGCGCAGGCCGTCGACCAGCGCCACCAGCGCGGCCGCCGCCCCGGCGCCCAGCATCGCACCCAGCCGGCCATGTCCCCAGGCCTCGCCCAGCCAGCCTCCCAGTCCGGCGCCCAGCGCCGCGAACAGCAGCGCCAGCGCGGTGCGTGGCAGCAACCAGAACATGCGCGCCGCAACCCCCTCAGGCCGACGGCAGGGCGACCTGCCGCGTCATGCGGTAGCCGGCGCCGCGCACCGTCTCGATCATCTGCGCGCATTGCGCCGGCTGCAGCGCCTCGCGCAGGCGCTTGACGTGCACATCGACCGTGCGTTCCTCGATGAAGACGTGGTCGCCCCAGACCCGGTCCAGCAGCTGGGCGCGGCTGTGCACACGCTCGGGGTGGGTCATGAAGAAGTGCAGCAGGCGGAACTCGGTGGGACCCAGCTTGAGCTCGACGCCGGCACGGCTGACGCGGTGGGTGGCCGGGTCCAGCGTCAGCCCGGCCAGTTCCACCGCGGTGTCCAGCGCCTCGGGCAGGCGGCGGCGCAGCAGCGCGCGGATGCGCGCCAGCAGCTCCTGCGTGGAGAAGGGCTTGGTCAGGTAGTCGTCGGCGCCGGCATCCAGGCCGGCCACCTTGTCGGTTTCCTCGGCGCGCGCGGTCAGCATGATGATCGGCAGGCCGCGGGTGCGCTCGTCGGCGCGCCAGCGGCGCGCCAGTGCTACGCCGGACTGGCCCGGCAGCATCCAGTCGAGCAGCACCAGGTCGGGCAGCACGGCATCGACCGCGGCCTGGGCCTGCTCGGCGGTCTCGGCCAGCGTGACCTCGAAGCCGGCATGGCGCAGGTTCAGCGCGATCAGCTCGGCAATCGCGATCTCGTCCTCGACGACCAGGATCGTGGTCATGGCCATCCTCAGTTGCGCTGCAGGGCGACCGAGGCCACGGTCTCGACCGGGTTGTGCCGCACGTCCGTGCCCTTGACGATGTAGATGATCTGCTCGGCCAGGTTCTTGGCGTGGTCGCCCACGCGCTCGATCGCCTTGGCGACGAACACCAGGTCGATGCTGGCCGAGATGGTGCGCGGATCTTCCATCATGTAGGTGATCAGCTTGCGCATCAGGCCGTCGAACTCCTGGTCGATCTGGTTGTCCTGCTTGATGACCTCCAGCGCCTGCACCGTGTCCAGACGGGCGAAGGCGTCGAGGGCCTTGCGCAGCGAGGCCACGGCCAGCTCCGACTCGAAGGACACATCGCTGACCGGCAGCTTCATGCGGCTGAAGACGCCGGTGTTGATCAGGCGCTGCACGGTGCGGGCAATGCGCGCGGCCTCGTCACCCACGCGCTCGAGGTTGCCGATGGTCTTGCTGATCGCGATCAGCAGGCGCAGGTCACGGGCGGTGGGCTGGCGGCGGGCGATGATGGCCGAGAGGTCGGCGTCGATCTCGACCTCCAGCTGGTTCACCCGCTCCTCCATCTTCAGGACCTGGGTCGCGGTCTCGGCGCTGTAGTGGACCAGCGCGTAGATGGCCTGGGCCACCTGGGCCTCGACCAGGCCGCCCATTTCCAGCACACGGGTGGAGACGCCGCTGAGTTCGGCGTCGAACTGGGTCGACAGGTGCTTGTCGCTCATGGAAATGTCTCCTGCACGCTCAGCCGAAACGGCCGGTGATGTAGTCCTCGGTCTCGCGCTTGGTCGGCTTCATGAACAGGTCGCGGGTGGGTCCGAACTCGACCAGGTCGCCCAGGTACATGTAGGCGGTGTAGTCGGAGACGCGCGCGGCCTGCTGCATGTTGTGGGTGACGATGACCACGGTGTAGTCGTCACGCAGCTCGTGGATCAGCTCCTCGACCTTGCCGGTGCTGATCGGGTCGAGTGCCGAGCATGGCTCGTCGAGCAGCAGCACCTCGGGCTTGATCGCGATGCCGCGGGCGATGCACAGGCGCTGCTGCTGACCACCCGACAGGCCGGAGCCGCTCTGGCCCAGCTTGTCCTTGACCTCGGTCCACAGCGCGGCCTTCTTCAGCGCCCACTCCACCCGCTCGTCCATCTCGACGCGCGAGAGGTTCTCGAACAGGCGCACGCCGAAGGCGATGTTGTCGTAGATCGACATCGGGAAGGGCGTGGGCTTCTGGAAGACCATGCCGACCTTGGCGCGGATCAGCGAGACATCCAGGCGCTTGTCCAGCACGTCCTCGCCGTCGACCAGGATCTGGCCCGTGGCGCGCTGCTCGGGGTAGAGCTCGAACATGCGGTTGAAGGTGCGCAGCAGCGTCGACTTGCCGCAGCCCGACGGACCGATGAAGGCGGTCACCTTCTTCTCGGGCAGGTCGAGGTTGATGTGCTTGAGCGCGTGGAAGGCGCCGTAGTAGAAGTTCAGGTCACGTACCGTGATCTTGGCCTTCTCGGTCACGGGCAGATTGACTTTGGCGTCCATGGACATGGGCTCCAGGTTCAGTACTTGTTGCGCAGGAAGACCCGCGCCAGGATGTTCAGCGCCAGCACGCCCAGCGTGATCAGGAACACGCCGGCCCAGGCCAGCTGTTGCCAGTTCTCGTAGGGACTCATCGCGAACTTGAAGATCGTCACCGGCAGGCTGGCCGTGGGTTCGGACAGGCTGGGCGTCCAGAACTGGTTGGACAGCGCGGTGAACAGCAGCGGCGCGGTCTCGCCCGAGATGCGGGCGATGGCCAGCAGCACGCCGGTCAGCACACCGGCCCGCACGCTCTTGAGCGTGATCGAGCTGATCACCTTCCACTTGGGCGTGCCCAGCGCATAGGCGGCCTCGCGCATCGCATGCGGCACCAGGTTCAGCATGTTCTCGGTCTGACGGATCACCACCGGGATGACGATCAGCGCCAGCGCCAGCACGCCGGCCCAGCCCGAGAAGGTCTTCATCCGCGCCACCACGGTGGCGTAGATGAACAGGCCGATGACGATGGACGGCGCCGACAGCAGGATGTCGTTGATGAACTGGGTGGTGCGGCCCAGCCAGCTGCGCTGGCCGTACTCGGCCAGGTAGATGCCCGCCATCACGCCGATCGGGGTGCCGATCAAGGTGGCCAGCGTGACCATCAGCAGCGAGCCGTAGATGGCGTTGGCCAGACCGCCCACGGCTTCCTGGGGCGGCGGCGTCATCTCGGTGAAGACCTGCAGCGACAGGCCGCCCCAGCCCAGGCGGACCGTCTCGTAGAGGATCCACATCAGCCAGAACACGCCGAAGGCCATGGCGGCCAGCGACAGCGCCAGCGCCACCGTGTTGGTGCGGCCGCGGCGGCGGTGGCGCGCCTGGCGCGCCGGGTCGAGTGAGGTCAGGCGGCTCATGCGCGGCTCCCTTCACCCTTGCGCAGCTGGGCCAGCAGCAGCTTGGACAGCGCCAGCACGACGAAGGTGATGAAGAACAGGATCAGGCCCAGGTAGATCAGCGAGGCCTGGTGCAGGCCTTCGCCAGCCTCGGCGAACTCGTTGGCCAGGGCCGAGGTGATGCTGTTGGCGGCCTCGAACAGCGAGACCGAGTTCAGCTGGTTCATGTTGCCGATCACGAAGGTCACGGCCATGGTCTCGCCCAGCGCGCGCCCCAGGCCCAGCATGATGCCGCCGACCACGCCGGCCTTGGTGTAGGGCAGCACGATGTTCCAGACCACCTCCCAGGTGGTCGAGCCCAGGCCATAGGCGGACTCCTTGAGCATCGGCGGCGTCACCTCGAACACATCGCGCATCACCGAGGCGATGTAGGGAATCACCATGATCGCCAGGATGATGCCGGCCGACAACAGGCCGATGCCCACCGGCGGGCCCGAGACCAGCGCGCCGAGCACCGGCACGCCCTTGAAGGCGGCCTGCAGCGGCTGCTGCACATAGGTGGCCAGCAGCGGCCCGAAGACCATCAGGCCCCACATGCCATAGACGATGGACGGCACCGCCGCCAGCAGCTCGATCGCCGTGCCCAGCGGGCGCTTGAGCCACTGCGGCGACAGCTCGGTCAGGAACAGCGCAATGCCGAAGCTGACCGGCACCGCGATGACCAGCGCGATCAGCGAGGTCATCAGCGTGCCGTAGATCATCACCAGGCCGCCGAAACGCTCGGCCGCCGGATCCCAGTCGCTGCTCCACAGGAAGCCCAGACCGTACTCGCGGATCGCCGGCATCGCGCCGATCACCAGCGAGCCCAGGATGGCCACCAGCAGGCCCAGGGTCAGCCAGGCGGCTGAATGGGCGGCGATGGCAAACAGGCGATCAGCCCACGGCGCGCGTGCGCGGCGGGGCTGCGGGGCGCCAGTGGGGGTGCTGCGGGTCATCGGGCGCTGGCCGAGCTTGTCGGCATCGGCGGGAAGGGTGGCACTCACCTGCATTCTCCTCGCTCCGGCGCCGCCGTGCGGCCGCGCCGGAGAGTGGCGATCACTTGCCCAGGACGGGCTTGCCGGCGGTGTCGGCCACCGTCGCCCACTGCTTGCGCACCAGCGCCTTCACGGCGTCGGGCAGCGGCACGTATTCCAGGTCGACGGCCAGCTTGTCGCCGCTGCCGTAGGCCCAGTCGAAGAACTTCAGCGCCGCAGCACCCTGATCCGGCTTGGCCTGGGCCTTGTGCATCAGGATGAAAGTGGCGCCGGTCAGCGGCCAGCTGTCCTTGCCCGGCTGCTCGGTGAGGATCTGGTAGAAGGTCTTGGACCAGTCGGCACCGGCCGCCGCGGCCTTGAAGTTCAGGTCGTCGGGGGCGACGTACTGACCGTCCTTGTTCTTCATGAGCACATGGGTCATCTTGTTCTGCTTGGCGTAGGCGTACTCGACGTAGCCGATCGCGCCCGGCAGGCGCTGCACGTAGGCCGACACGCCCTCGTTGCCCTTGCCGCCGGCGCCGGTGGGCCAGTTGACCGCGGTGCCCTCACCCACCTTGGCCTTCCACTCGGCGTTCACCTTGGAGAGGTAGTTGGTGAAAATGAAGCTGGTGCCCGAACCATCGGCGCGACGCACCACGGCGATCGTCTGGTCGGGCAGGGCCACGCCCGGGTTCAGTGCGGCGATGGCCGCATCGTTCCACTGGGTGATCTTGCCCAGGTAGATGTCGCCCAGCACCTGGCCATTGAGCTTCAGCTGGCCCGGCTGGATGCCCTTGACGTTGATCACCGGCACCACGCCGCCGATCACCGTGGGGAACTGGACCAGGCCGTCGGCAGCCAGCTCTTCATCCTTCAGCGGCATGTCCGAGGCGCCGAAGTCGACCGTCTTGGCCTTGATCTGCTTGATGCCGGCGCCCGAACCCACCGACTGGTAGTTCACGCGGGCACCGCCGGCCTTGGCGTAGGCATCGGCCCACTTGGCGTAGACCGGGGCCGGGAAGGAGGCGCCGGCGCCGGTGATGTCCTGCGCCAGCACCAGGCCGGACGTCGACAGCAGCACACTGGCCAGCGAGACACGAAGGGTAGACAGCATGGGAAGCCCTTTCCAGAGGTACACAAGCGCCGGTTCACCCGGCATGCCCGCACTGTAGAAAGGCTCTGTGACAGCGTCGTGACACGGCTGTCACACACGCCATCCCGGTCACCGGACTGTCACCCGGCTGTCATGACCACCGGCGTCAGCCGGCCTGGGCGGCGGCGGCCAGGCGCTCGGCGGCCTGGCGGGCCTGCGCAGCGTCCGCCGTCTCGACCATCACCCGCAGCACTGGTTCGGTGCCCGAGGGACGGATCAGCACCCGGCCGGCGTCACCCAGCGCGGCCTTCACCGCCTCGGTTTCGGCAGCCAGGCGGGCGTTGGACCGCCAATCGGCCCCCTCGGCCAGGCGGACATTGATCATGGTCTGGGGGAACAGTGGCGCGTCGGCCAACAGCTCGGGCAGCAACCGGCCGCTGCGCTGCACCGCCTGCAGCACCTGCAGCGCGCTGACGATGCCGTCGCCGGTGCTGTGGCGGTCCAGGGCCAGCAGGTGGCCCGAGCCTTCGCCGCCGAGGATCCAGCCGCGCTGCGCCAGTTCCTCGAGCACATAGCGGTCGCCCACCTTGGCACGCACCAGCTCGATGCCACGGCGGCGCAGCGCCAGCTCGACCCCCATGTTGGTCATCAGCGTGCCCACCACGCCGGGCACGGGCTCGCCCTGGGCCAGTCGGTCCAGCACCATCAGGTACAGCAGTTCGTCGCCGTTGTAGAGGCGACCCTGTCCATCGACCAGTTGCAGGCGGTCGGCGTCGCCATCCAGCGCGATGCCGAAATCCGCGCCACGGGCCTGCACCTCGGCCTGCAGCGCCTGGGGCGCGGTGGCACCAACGCGGTCATTGATGTTGGTGCCGTTGGGGGACACGCCGATGCTGGTGACCTCGGCCCCCAGCTCATGGAAGACCGCCGGCGCCACATGGTAGGCGGCGCCATGCGCGGCATCGACCACCAGCTTCAGGCCGCGCAGCGTCAGGTCACCGCTGACCGTGGTCTTGCAGAACTCGATGTAGCGGCCCTCGGCATCGGTCAGGCGCCGGGCCTTGCCCAGTTGCGCGGAATCGACCCACTGCGGCGCTTCCTCCAGTGCCAGTTCGACCGAGCGCTCCCAGTCGTCCGACAGCTTCTGGCCGCGCGCCGAGAAGAACTTGATGCCGTTGTCCTGGTAGGGGTTGTGCGAGGCGCTGATCACCACACCCAGGTCCAGCCGCAGCGCCCGCGTCAGGTAGGCGACGCCCGGCGTGGGCAAAGGGCCGGTCAGCAGCACATCGACGCCGGCCGAGGCAAAGCCAGCCTCCAGCGCCGACTCCAGCATGTAGCCCGAGATCCGGGTGTCCTTGCCGATCAGCACGGTGCGCGGACCCTTGGTGCGGCCGGCGCGCAGCACGCGACCCACCGCATGGCCCAGGCGCAGCGCGAAGTCGGCCGTGATGGGCGCCTGGCCCACGGTGCCGCGGATGCCATCGGTGCCGAAGTACTGGCGCGACATGACGCTCTCTCCTGTGTAGTTCTGCGCTGGACCGGATTGTCAGTGGGCCGGCGGACCGCCCAGGCCCGCCGCACACCAGACCTTGACCGCATCGACCGTGGCTGCCACATCGTGCACACGCACGATGCGCGCGCCCCGCGCGATCGAGGCCAGTGCCGCGGCCACGCTGGGCACCAGGCGCTCGCCCACCGGCCTGCCGGTCAGCTGGCCCAGTGTGCCCTTGCGCGACCAGCCCACCAGCAGCGGCGGCCCCAGGTCACACAGCGCGGCCTGGCCTTGCCACAAGGCCAGGTTGTGTTCGAGCGACTTGCCAAAGCCGTAGCCAGGATCGAGCGTGATGCGGGCGTCGATGATGCCGGCCATGCGTGCTGCATGCAGCCGCTGCGCCAGGAAGTCGCGCACCTCGGCCACCACGTCGGTGTAGGTCGGGCGCTGCTGCATCGTGTCGGGCTGGCCCTGCATGTGCATCAGGCACAGGCCCACGCTGCCATGCGCCGCCACACGCGCCAGCGCCCCGGGCAGCTGCAGTGCGCGCACATCGTTGATGATGTCGGCGTCCAGCGACAGCACCGCGTCGATCACTTCCGGGCGGCTGGTGTCCACGCTGACCGGCACGCCCAGCCGCACGGCCTGGCGCACGACGGGCACCACGCGGGCCAGTTCCTCGGCCAGGCTGGGCGGCTGCGATCCGGGGCGGGTGGATTCGCCGCCGATGTCCAGGATGTCAGCGCCCTGGGCCAGCAGCCGCTCGCAGTGCGCCAGCGCGGCACGCTCACCGGCGTGGCTGCCACCGTCCGAGAAGGAGTCAGGGGTGACGTTGACGATGCCCATCACCTGCGGGCGGTCCAGGGCGATCTGGAATCGGGTGGTCTGCCAGAACATCGGCCGAAAGGGGTGCCGTTGAAAAGGCCGACGGGGCCGTCAGGGCCCCGTGGCGTCAGGTTGGCAAGAGGAAAGCGTCAGGCGGCAGCCGGTGCACTGTCGGCCTGGGCAGGCGGCGTCGGGCCGTTGCCACCCTTGCTGGAGCTGGGCGTCCAGTCCTTGGGCGGGCGCGGCGGCTTGCCCTCCATGATGTCGTCGATCTGCTCGCTGTCGATGGTTTCCCATTCCAGCAGCGCCTTGGCCATCGCGTGCATCTTGTCCTGATGCTCCTCGATGTGGCGGCGGGCGATCGAGTACTGCTCGTCGATGATCTTGCGGATCTGCTGGTCGACCTTGCGCATCGTCTCTTCGGACATGTGCGTGGTCTTGGTGACCGAGCGGCCCAGGAAGACCTCGCCTTCGTTCTCGGCGTAGACCATCGGGCCCAGCTCGTCGGTCATGCCGTAGCGGGTGACCATGTCGCGGGCGATGGCGGTGGCGCGTTCGAAGTCGTTGCTGGCGCCGGTGGTCATCTGGTTCATGAACACTTCTTCGGCGATGCGTCCGCCGAACAGCACCGAGATGGTCGAGAGCATGCGCTCCTTGTCCATGCTGTAGCGGTCGCCCTCGGGCAGTTGCATCGTCACGCCCAGCGCGCGGCCGCGCGGGATCACGGTGACCTTGTGCACCGGGTCGGTCTTGGGCATCAGGCGTGCCACCAGCGCATGACCGGCTTCGTGGTACGCGGTGTTGCGGCGCTCGTCCTCGGGCATGACCATGGACTTGCGCTCGGGGCCCATCATGATCTTGTCCTTGGCGCGCTCGAAGTCGATCATCTCGACCACGCGGGCGTTGCGGCGGGCGGCGAACAGTGCCGACTCGTTGACCAGGTTGGCCAGATCGGCGCCGGAGAAGCCCGGCGTGCCGCGCGCCAGGATGTCGGCCTTGACGTCCTGGCCGATGGGCACCTTGCGCATGTGCACGTTGAGGATCTGCTCGCGGCCACGCACATCGGGCAGCGTGACATAGACCTGGCGGTCGAAGCGGCCCGGGCGCAGCAGCGCCGGGTCCAGGATGTCGGGCCGGTTGGTGGCCGCCATCACGATGACGCCGAGGTTGGTCTCGAAGCCGTCCATCTCGACCAGCATCTGGTTGAGGGTCTGCTCGCGCTCGTCATTGCCGCCGCCCAGGCCGGCACCACGGTGGCGGCCCACCGCGTCGATCTCATCGACGAAGATGATGCAGGGCGCGCTCTTCTTGGCCTGCTCGAACATGTCGCGCACGCGGGCCGCGCCCACGCCGACGAACATTTCGACGAAGTCGGAGCCCGAGATGCTGAAGAACGGCACCTTGGCCTCACCGGCGATCGCCTTGGCCAGCAGCGTCTTGCCGGTGCCCGGGGGGCCGACCAGCAGCACACCGCGCGGGATGCGGCCGCCGAGCTTCTGGAACTTCTGCGGGTCCTTCAGGAAATCGACCAGCTCCTTGACCTCTTCCTTGGCCTCGTCGCAGCCAGCGACGTCGGCGAAGGTGGTGGAGTTGTTGGCCTCGTCCAGCATGCGGGCCTTGGACTTGCCGAAGCTGAACGCCCCGCCCTTGCCGCCGCCCTGCATCTGGCGCATGAAGTAGATCCACACGCCGATCAGCAGCAGCATCGGGCCCCAGGACAGCAGCAGGCTCTGCAGCAGCGAGGGCTCGTCGCGCGGGCGCACATCGAACTTGACGCCGTTGGCGATCAGGTCGCCGGTCAGGCCGCGGTCGAGGTAGGTGCCGGTGGTGCGGATGTTGCGGTCGTCGGTGGTCTTGGCCGAGATCTCGACGCTGCCCGGACCCTCCTGGATCGTGACGCTCTTGATGCGCTTGCTGCGCACCTCTTCGAGGAACTCGGAGTAGCTCAGCTGGCTGCCCGACACAGCGGCCCGATCAAACTGCTTGAAGACAGTGAACAGCACCAGGGCGATCACCAGCCACACTGCAATTTTCGAGACCCATTGATTATTCACCGCGGCTCCTTCTTGCCATCAGACGCTGGCGGCGGCCCTCCGCCACCTGCGACTTACCGCATATAGGGTCGATTCTACGCCCCACAAGTTCCCTGACAGCGGGCGTGGACAGACCGTCCAGCCCCCGAAAACCGGGGTCAGGCGCCCGTTTTCAGGCCGATCCCCACCAGAAAGGTCTCGGCCGACTTGTCGCGCGAGGACTTGGGCTTGAAGGGCTTGACCACCCGGAAGCTCTGCTTGAACAGCGCCACCAGCGGGTCGTAGGCCCCGCCATGGAAGACCTTGGCCACCAGGGCGCCCTGCGGTTTGAGGTGCTGGCGGCCAAAATCCACCGCCAGTTCCACCAGGTGCTCGATGCGGGCGGCATCGGCGCTGGACACCCCCGACAGGTTGGGCGCCATGTCCGAGACCACCAGGTCCACGGGACGGCCGGCCAATGCGGCTTCCAGCTGCATCAGCACCGAATCCTCGCGAAAATCGCCCTGGATGAACTGAACGCCGTCGATCGCTTCCATCTCCAGCAGGTCCAGCGCGATGATCGTGCCATCCAGCGCGCCGCTGGCCGCGCCGCCACTGCCGGCCACCTTGGGCGCAAAGCGGCGGCGCAGGTACTGGCTCCAGGCGCCGGGCGCGGCGCCCAGATCCACCACCACCTGCCCAGGGCGCACCAGGCTGAAGGTCTCGTCGATCTCCTTGAGCTTGTAGGCGGCGCGGGCGCGGTAGCCGTCCTTCTGCGCCTGGCGCACGTACGGATCGGTGACATGGTCGTGCAGCCACGCCTTGTTCACCTTCTTGCTCTTGGTCTGGACTTTCATCGGTATTCAACCCCGGGGGATAATGCCACGATGCCTGCGATTGAACTGACGCCCGCCCGCCGCAAGGAATTGCGCGGCGAGGCCCACCACCTCGACCCGGTCGTGATGATCGGTGCCGAGGGCCTGACCCCCGCCATCCTCAAGGAGACCGACGCCGCCCTGAAGGCCCACGGCCTGATCAAGGTGCGCGTCTTCTCGGACGACCGCGCCGGCCGCGAGGCGGTGCTGGCGCAACTGGCCGACCAGCTCGGTGCGGCGCCCGTGCAGCACATCGGCAAGCTGCTGGTGCTGTGGCGGCCCATGCCCGAGAAGGTCAAGGCCGAGCCCGAAGAGGCCAAGCGGGGTTCGCGCACTGTCAAGCTGGTGACCTTCGCCCGCAAGGGCAGCCCGCGGCCGATCGTCAAGACGGTGACGGTGCATGGCAACGAGCGCCTGACCGCCGGCGGCCAGATCAAGCGCGCCAAGAAGCGCGCCACCAGCGTCAAGAAGAAGGCCCAGAGCCAGTGACCGGGGCGCGGGCGGCCCGCCAGGCGAGCGCCGTCACCGCCACGATCTTGATCGCGAACAGGCCGAAGCTCAGGCCATGCAGCACCGCGAAACCCAGCGCGGTGGGCTGTCCGGCCTTGGCCGCCGCGATCATCGGCTGCAGCCCGTAATAGCCCAGCACGGTGCAGCCCAGCGCCAGCAGCGCCAGGCCCATGCCCAGCGTGAACTGGCTGCCCTGCCCGGCCTCGGCCGCCTCGGCCGCGGCGCGGCGCTCCAGCATCAGCATCAGGCCACCCAGGCCGATGCTCAGCCACGCCTCCTGCGCGAAGATGCGCGCCACCACCCGGCCGGCGTCGGCCTGCACCAGCGTGGCGAAGGGCGCCGGTGTGGCGATCAGCGCGATGCACAGCAGCGCGCCGGCCCACAGCCCGGGCACGATGCGGCGGGTGAAGGCAGCGGCGCGGATCACTCGTAGCGGACCGCGACGATCTCGTAGGAGCGTACACCGCCGGGGGCCTGCACGTCCGCCACGTCGCCGGCTTCCTTGCCGATCAGCGCCCGGGCGATGGGCGAGCTGATCGAGATCAGGCCCAGCTTCAGGTCGGCCTCGTCGTCACCGACGATCTGGTAGGTCACGGCCTTGCCGCTCTCCTCGTCTTCCAGATCGACGGTGGCGCCGAACACCACCTTGCCGCCGGCGTCCAGGCTGGCGGGGTCGATGACCTGGGCGGCCGAGAGCTTGCCCTCGATCTCGAGGATGCGGCCTTCGATGAAGCCCTGCTTGTCCTTGGCCGCGTCGTACTCGGCGTTCTCGGACAGGTCGCCCTGGGCGCGGGCCTCGGCAATGGCCTGCACCACGGCCGGACGCTCGACGTGCTTGAGGCGGTGCAGTTCGTCCTTCAGCTTTTCGGCGCCGCGCTTGGTCAGGGGAATCGTGCTCATGTCTCGGGTGTTCAGGGGTGTCTACAAAGGCAAACCGCCGCCACGGCCCGGTCGGGCGGTGGGCGGCGGCGGTGCAATGGGCGAAGTGTAGTGCAGTCGGGGCCTGTGCGGCGAGCCGCTCGACCCGGCCCGTCAGACCGGCCAGTCAGACCGGCCGTTCAGCACGTCAGGCCAGCGACGTGTGCAGCTCCTGCAGCGACAGCACACCGATGTCGTCCTGGTGCTTCAACGCCTCGGTTGCTGCCTCGCAGCCAGCCATCGTGGTGTAGTAGGTCACGCGGTTGGCCAGCGCGGCGGTGCGGATGTAGCGGCTGTCGGCGATCGCGGTGCGGGTTTCGTCCACGGTGGTGAAGACCAGCTGCACGTCACCGGCCTTGATCATGTCCGCGATGTGCGGGCGGCCGTCCTTGACCTTGTTGACCACCTTGACCGGGATGCCGGCCTCGGCGATGGCGGCCGCCGTGCCCTTGGTGGCGGCCACCAGGAAGCCCAGGTTCACCAGCTCCGAGGCCACCTTGACCGCGCGGTCCTTGTCGTTGTTCTTGACGGTGATGACCACCGTGCCCTTGCCGGGCAGGCGGCTGCCGGCGCCCAGCTGGCTCTTGAGCATGGCCTCACCGAAGCTGTAGGCCACGCCCATCACCTCGCCGGTGGAGCGCATCTCGGGGCCCAGGATGGGGTCCACCCCCGGGAACTTGTTGAACGGGAAGACCGCTTCCTTGACGCTGAAGTACGGCGGGATGACCTCGTGCGGCGCACGGCCACCGACACCGGTCTGGTCCTTGAGCAGCTGGCCGGCCATGCAGCGCGCGGCGATCTTGGCCAGTGGCTGGCCGGTGGCCTTCGAGACAAAGGGCACGGTGCGCGAGGCGCGGGGGTTGACCTCCAGCACGTAGACCACGGCGTCGTCGCCGTCGCCCTGGATGGCGAACTGCACGTTCATCAGGCCCACCACCTTCAGGGCCTTGGCCATTTCGGCGGTCTGACGGCGCAGCTCGTCCTGCAGTTCCTTGGACAGCGAGTACGGCGGCAGCGAGCAGGCCGAATCCCCCGAGTGCACGCCGGCCTGCTCGATGTGCTCCATGATGCCGCCGATCATCACCGCGCCCGAGGCATCGGCGATGCAGTCAACGTCCACTTCGATGGCGTCATCGAGGAAGCGGTCCAGCAGCACCGGCGACTTCTCGGAGACACGCACCGCCTCGCGCATGTAACGCTCGAGGTCCTTGTCGCCATGGACGATTTCCATCGCCCGGCCGCCCAGCACGTAGGACGGGCGCACCACCAGCGGGTAGCCGATCTCGTTGGCCAGACGCACCGCGTCTTCCTCGTTGCGGGCGGTGCGGTTGGGCGGCTGCTTCAGGCCCAGCGTGTGCAGCAGCTGCTGGAAGCGCTCGCGGTCCTCGGCGATGTCGATCGAGTCGGGCGTGGTGCCGATGATGGGCACGCCAGCACGCTCCAGGTCCAGGGCCAGCTTCAGCGGCGTCTGGCCGCCGTACTGCACGATCACGCCGACCGGCTGCTCCTTGGCCACGATCTCCAGCACGTCCTCCAGGGTCACCGGCTCGAAGTAGAGGCGGTCGGAGGTGTCGTAGTCGGTGGACACCGTCTCGGGGTTGCAGTTGACCATGATGGTCTCGTAGCCGTCCTCGCGCATGGCGAGGGCCGCATGGACGCAGCAGTAGTCGAACTCGATGCCCTGCCCGATGCGGTTCGGGCCACCGCCCAGCACCATGATCTTCTTCTTGTCGGTGGGCTGCGCCTCGCACTCCTCGTCGTAGGTGGAGTACATGTAGGCGGTCTGGGTGGCGAACTCGGCGGCGCAGGTGTCCACCCGCTTGTAGACCGGGCGCACGTTCAGCGCATGGCGCTTCTCGCGCACGGCGTGCTGGTGGGTGCCCAGCAGCTTGGCCAGGCGGCGGTCGGAGAAGCCCTTGCGCTTGAGGAAAACCAGCTCGTCGCGGGACAGGCTCTCCAGCGTGCGGCCTTTCAGCGCCTGCTCGGCCTGGATGATCTGCTCGATCTGGGCCAGGAACCAGGGGTCGATCGCGGTCTCGGCGAAGATCTCATCGAGCGTCATGCCGATGCGGAAGGCGTCCGCGACGAACAGGATGCGCTCCGGGCCGGGCTCACCGATCTCCTGGATGATCTCCTCGCGGTCGGTGCTGCGCTCGCTCAGGCCGTCGATGCCGGTCTCCAGGCCGCGCAGGGCCTTCTGGAACGATTCCTGGAAGGTGCGGCCCATGGCCATCACCTCGCCCACCGACTTCATCTGCGTGGTCAGGTGCGCATCGGCCGCCGGGAACTTCTCGAAGGCGAAGCGCGGGATCTTGGTGACCACGTAATCGATCGAGGGCTCGAACGAGGCGGGCGTGGCGCCGCCGGTGATGTCGTTGCGCAGCTCATCCAGCGTGTAGCCCACCGCCAGCTTGGCCGCGACCTTGGCGATCGGGAAGCCCGTGGCCTTGGAGGCCAATGCCGACGAGCGCGACACGCGCGGGTTCATCTCGATGACGATCATCCGGCCGGTGTCCGGGTTGATCGAGAACTGCACGTTGGAGCCGCCGGTGTCGACGCCGATCTCGCGCAGGATCGCGATCGAGGCGTTGCGCAGCAGCTGGTATTCCTTGTCGGTCAGCGTCTGGGCCGGGGCCACGGTGATCGAGTCGCCGGTGTGGATGCCCATCGGGTCGAGGTTCTCGATCGAGCAGACGATGATGCAGTTGTCCGCCTTGTCGCGGACCACTTCCATCTCGTATTCCTTCCAGCCGATCAGCGATTCCTCGATCAGCAGCTCATTGGTGGGGCTGAGGTCCAGACCGCGCTTGCAGATCTCCTCGAACTCCTCCGGGTTGTAGGCGATGCCGCCACCGGTGCCACCCAGCGTGAAGCTGGGGCGGATGACCATCGGGAAGCCCGAGCCGCCGATCTCGGCCTGGATGCTCTTCTGCACCGCCCAGGCCTCCTCCATGCTGTGCGCGATGCCCGACTTGGCCGAACCCAGGCCGATCTTGGTCATCGCGTCCTTGAACTTCAGGCGGTCCTCGGCCTTTTCGATCGCGTGCTCGTTGGCGCCGATCATCTCGACCTGGTACTTGTCGAGCACGCCGTGCTTGTGCAGGTCCAGCGCACAGTTCAGCGCGGTCTGGCCGCCCATCGTGGGCAGGATCGCGTCCGGGCGCTCCTTGGCGATGATCTTCTCGACCACCTGCCAGGTGATCGGCTCGATGTAGGTGACATCGGCCGTGTCCGGGTCGGTCATGATGGTCGCCGGATTGCTGTTGACCAGGATGACCTTGTAGCCCTCCTCGCGCAGCGCCTTGCAGGCCTGGGCGCCGGAGTAGTCGAACTCGCAGGCCTGACCGATGATGATCGGGCCGGCGCCGATGATGAGGATGCTCTGGAGGTCGGAACGCTTGGGCATGGTCAAAGTCTTTATCTGATTCGGGCAGGCATCAGCCAAGGCTGGCGGTGGCGAGCTTGGCGCCAAAGCCGAGGAACAGGGCGCCAACGCCCGAGGCGGCCGCACTGGCGGTGCGGCGGTGGGCGGCGAAGGCGGCGGCCAGCCGCATCCCCGCGAAGATCAGCACCGACAGGTAGACGGCACTGCAGGCCTGCGCGATCGCGCCCAGGCCCAGGAAGGTCAGCGCCGGCCACGGGTACGCGGGGTCGACGAACTGGATGAAGAAGGACACGAAGAACAGGATGGCCTTGGGGTTGAGCAGGCTGATCACCAGCGCCTTGCGAAACGGCTGGCTCAGGTCCAGCCGACTCTCGTCCACCGGCGGCAGCTCACCGCGCCAGCGGCGGATCGCCCCCAGCAGCAGCTGGATGCCCACCCAGGCCAGGTAGCTCGCACCCACGACCTTGATCACCAGAAACAGCGCCGGCACCGCCTTCAGCAGCGAGGCGGCGCCCAGCGCGGCCAGGGTCATCAGCACGGTGTCGCCGACAAACACCCCGCAGGCCGCGGCATAGCCGGGCCGCACGCCGCGGCGCGCCGCCACCGACAGCACGAACAGCGAGTTCGGGCCCGGCAGCAGCACGATCGCGATCGTGCCCAGCAGGTAGGTGGTCAGGTCGGTGATGCCGAGCATGGGGCAACTCAGGCGCGGGCCTGGTCCATCAGCGTGGTGAAGCGGTCGAACAGGTAGCCGATGTCGTGCGGCCCCGGCGAGGCCTCCGGGTGGCCCTGGAAGCAGAAGGCCGGCTTGTCGGTGCGGGCCAGGCCCTGCAGCGTGCCGTCGAACAGGCTGACGTGGGTGGCGCGCAGGTGGGCCGGCAGCGTCTTCTCGTCCACCGCGAAGCCATGGTTCTGGCTGGTGATCGACACGCGGCCGTTGTCCAGGTCCTTCACCGGATGGTTCGCGCCGTGGTGGCCAAACTTCATCTTGAAGGTCTTGGCGCCCGAAGCCAGCGCCATGATCTGGTGACCCAGGCAGATGCCGAAGGTGGGGATGCCGGACTCGATCAGTTCGCGCGCGGCGGCGATCGCGTAGTCGCAGGGCTCCGGGTCGCCCGGGCCGTTGGACAGGAAGATGCCGTCGGGCTGGTGCTTCAGCACCTCGGCCGCCGGGGTCTTGGCGGGCACCACGGTCACGCGGCAGCCCCGCTCGGCCAGCATGCGCAGGATGTTGCGCTTGACGCCGAAGTCATAGGCGACGACGTGGTACTTCGCGTTGGTCAGCGTGCCGTAACCCGGCGTGCCGTCGGCACGCGAGAGCTGCCATTCGGTCTCGGTCCAGGGGTAGGACTGCTCGGCGCTGACGACCTGGGCCAGGTCCTGGCCGGCCATGCTGGGCGCGGCCTTGGCGCGGGCCACGGCGTCGGCCACATCGGCGTCGCTGATGGTGTGGCCGGCGGCAAAGGTGGCGATGCAGCCGTTCTGGGCGCCGGTGGTGCGCAACACGCGGGTCAGGCGGCGGGTGTCGATGTCGGCGATCGCCACCGTGCCCTCGGCCTGCAGGTACTCGCCCAGCGTGCGGGTCTGGCGGAAGTTGGAGGTGCGGACCGGCAGGTCCTTGATGATCAGGCCGGCAGCATGGACCTTCGTGGCTTCGACATCCTCGTCATTGACGCCGTAGTTGCCGATGTGCGGATACGTCAGCGTGACGATCTGCCGGCAGTAGCTCGGGTCGGTGAGGATCTCCTGGTAGCCGGTGAGCGCGGTGTTGAACACCACTTCACCCACCGTGTGACCGGCCGCGCCGATCGAGGTGCCACGAAAAACCGTGCCGTCAGCAAGCGCGAGGAGGGCGGGAGCGAGGACGGGCAACAAGGGGAACTCCGGTGTTCGCGCACCCAGCCCCTCGCCCGCCAGGCCACCCCCGTCCTGCGACGTTTCAGGGGGTTGCCATGGGCTTGGCAGGAAGTTTCCGAAAACGTCGTTTCGCTGGGTGGCTTGTTTTGGGGTAAACCCGCTGATTATAGCCTGAAAGACCGGCTCGCCTGTCAGGTCCACGTTGGAAAGACCCCTCGGCCAAGCGCCCTCGGCGGGCTGGGAACTAGAATGACCGTTCAGGGTCTGATGCCCTGGGGCGGGCCACCGCCTGCAACCCACAGACTGGCAACCCCTTGGAGGTTCTTTGATGAACGACAGCCTGCAAACCTTCCCCGGCCTCTCGACCGGCTCGGGCTCGCTGGCCGCCCAGCGCAACCGCGTGCTGCGCAACACCTACTGGCTGCTGGCCTTGTCCATGGTGCCCACTGTGATGGGCGCCTGGCTGGGTGTGAGCACCGGGCTGATGCGCGGCCTGAGCCCGGTGATGTCGCTGGTGATCTTCCTGGCCGGCTCCTTCGGCCTGATGTTCGCGATCGAACGCACCAAGAACTCCGCCGCTGGCGTCGGCTTCCTGCTGCTCTTCACGTTCTTCATGGGCGTGATGCTGTCGCGCCTGCTGGGCTTCGTGCTGGCCAAGGGCAACGGCCCGACGCTGGTGATGACCGCCTTCGGCGGCACCGCGCTGGTCTTCCTGGCCATGGCCACGCTGGCCAGCGTGATCAAGCGCGACCTGTCGGGCATGGGCAAGTTCCTGATGGTGGGCGCGCTGGTGATCTTCGCTGCCGGCATCATCAACGTGTTCCTGCAGTCGGGTGCGCTGTTCCTGACGGTGTCGGTGCTGTGCATCGGCCTGTTCTCGGCCTTCATGGTCTACGACATCAAGCGCATCATCGACGGCGGCGAGACCAACTACGTCACCGCCACGCTGGCGATCTACCTGGACATCTACAACGTGTTCCAGAGCCTGCTGAGCCTGCTGGGCATCTTCGGCGGCGACGACTGACGCGGCCCGGCCGCATCCACACAGGGGCCTGCGGGCCCCTTTTTCATGCCCGCCGCCACGGCACAATGCGTCGCGAGACAGCCACCCGCCGACCCGCCATGCCCGACTGGAACCAGCCCCTGAGCGACCTGCCCGATGCCACCGATGTGCTGGTGGTGGGCAGTGGACCCGCCGGCAGCGCGGCGGCGCGGGTGCTGGCCCAGGCCGGCCGCTCGGTGGTGATGGTGGATGCCCAGGCCTTTCCGCGCGACAAGACCTGCGGCGACGGCCTGGTGCCCGACACCCACGCCGCACTGCGACGCCTGGGCGTGATCGACGAGGTGCTGCAGCGTGCCCAGGGCGCGGCGGCGGCGCGCTGTCTGGCGCCCAATGGCCGGCATGTGGACGTGGCGGGCGAGCTGGCGGTGCTGCCACGGCGCGAGCTGGACGCCCTGCTCTGCCGCGCCGCGGTGGCCGCTGGCGCGCTGCACGCGGCGCCGGCGCGCTTCGTCGCGTCGCTGCGCGGCGACAGCGGTCGCGTCACCGGCGCGCTGCTCGACGACGGACAGCGCCAGCGTCCGCTGTCGGCGCGCTGGCTGGTGCTGGCCACCGGGGCCGGGACCGGCCCGCTGGCGGCCATGGGCCTGTGCCAGCGCAAGTCGCCCAGCTGCATGGCGATCCGTGGCTATGTCCGGCACACCGACCCCGACATGGCGGCAGCCGTGGGCGGACTGCGTTTCGTCTGGCACCCGACACTGCGCGATGGCTACGGCTGGATCTTCGAAGGCCCTGACCACACCTACAACCTGGGCACCGGCGTGCTGGTGGGTCAGCTGGACGAGGACCGCGGCAAGCCGCCCCGCAACCTGCGCCGCATGTTCGACGACTTCGTGGCCGTCGACCCGGTGGCCGCTCGCCTGGTGCGCGAGGGCACGATGGTGGGCGAGCTCAAGGGCGCGCCGCTGCGCTGCGACCTGGAAGGCGCGGCCTGGACCGCCCCCGGCGTGCTGGTGGCAGGCGACGCGGTGGGCGCCACCTATTCGTTCTCGGGCGAGGGCATTGGCAAGGCGATGGAAACTGGCATCGCCGCGGCCGAAGCGCTGATCGCCCACCGGGGCGATGACGCAGCGGTGGAGGCCGCCTACCGCGCCAGCCTGCAGGCGCTGAAACCGCGCTTCGAGATGTACCGCCAGGCGGCCAGCTTCAACCGCCACCCCTGGCTGCTCAACATCATGGTCTGGCGTGCCAACCAGAGCCCGCGCATCCGCGCCAAGCTCAGCGACATCCTGAACGAGCGGCGCATGCCGGGCAGCCTGCTGACCTGGCGCGGCATCCGCAGCATGCTGCTGCCCTGAGGCACGCGCCTCAGCGCTCGAACACCGCGATGCTCTCGACGTGCGCGGTGTGCGGGAACATGTTCACCGCGCCGGCCGCCACACAGCGGTAGCCGGCCACGTGCACCAGCAGGCCGGCATCGCGCGCCAGCGTGGCCGGGTTGCAGCTGACATAGACGATGCGCTGCGGCGGCGTCCAGCCCGCGCGCGGGGCCTGCTGCAGGTCGCCCAGCGCCTTGACCAGCGCAAAGGCGCCCTCGCGCGGCGGGTCGACCAGCCAGCGCTGGGCGTTGCCCCAGCCCACCAGGTCGTCGGGCGTCAGCTCGAACAGGTTGCGCGCCTCGAAGGCGGTCTTGTGCGCCAGGCCATTGCGCTGCGCGTTTTGGCGCGAGCGCTCGACCAGGGTCTCGCTGCCCTCGATGCCCAGCACCGATTGCGCGCGGGTGGCGATCGGCAGCGTGAAGTTGCCCAGGCCGCAGAACCAGTCGATCACCCGCTCGTCGGGCTGCGCATCCAGCAGGCGCAGCGCGCGCCCGACCAGCACGGTGTTGATCTGGTGGTTGACCTGGGTGAAGTCGGTGGGCTTGAACGGCATCGTCACGCCGAACTCGGGCAACGAGTAGGCCAGTTCCTCGCCCCCGTCGTCCAGCAGGTGCACGGTGTCCGGCCCCTTGGGTTGCAGCCACCACTGCACGCCGTGCTCGGCCGCGAAGTCGCGCAGGCGCTGGCGGTCGGCGTCGGACAGCGGCGCCAGGTGGCGCAGCACCAGCGCGGTGACCTGGTCGCCCACGGCGAGTTCGATCTGCGGCAGCGTGTCGCGCGCATCCATCGCGCCCACCAGCGCGCGCAGCGGCATCAGCATCGCGCTGATGCGCGCCGGCAGCACGTGGCACTCGCGCATGTCGGCCACGTAGCGCGACTTGCGTTCGTGGAAGCCCACCAGCACGGTTTCCTTGCGCGCCACGTAGCGCACCGACAGCCGGGCGCGCAGGCGGTAGCCCCAGGTCGGTCCCTCGATCGGGCGCAGCACGCGCTCGGGCTTGACCTTGCCCAGGTGCGACAGGTTGTCTTCCAGCACCCGCTGCTTGATCGCCACCTGCGCGCTGGCGTGCAGATGCTGCATCTTGCAGCCACCACAGGCACCGGCATGCAGGCCGAAATGCGGGCAGCCGGGTGTCACGCGCTGCGCGCTTTCACTGCGCAGCTCGCGCAGGCTGGCCTGCTCCCAGTTGTTCTTGCGGCGAGCCACCGTGACCAGGGCCTCCTCGCCGGGCAGCGCGCCCTCGATGAAGACCACCTTGCCTTCGGCATTGCGGGCCACGCCCTGCGCCTCGATGTCGAGCGCATCAACGCGCAGCCATTCGTCCTGTGCTGTCATGGTGGGGATTATCGGGGGGCTGAAAACACCGAGGCCGCCCGCAGGCGGCCCCGGCCGTGGCGCCAGCGGGTTCAGCGCGCGGGCAGCAGCCGCGCCGGATCGATGGGCTTGCCCTGGCGCCGGATCTCGAAGTGCAGTTGCACCCGCTCGGCATCGGTGTTGCCCATCTCGGCGATCTTCTGGCCCTTGCGCACCGCCTGGTCTTCCTTGACCAGCAGGGTCTGGTTGTGGGCGTAGGCCGTCAGGTAGGTGGCGTTGTGCTTGACGATCACCAGGTTGCCGTAGCCCCGCAGGCCGGAGCCGGCATAGACCACGCGGCCATCCGCGGCCGCCAGGACCGGGTCACCTGCCCGCCCGCCGATGCCCAGACCCTTGCTGCGGGCCTCGTCAAAGGGACTGATCACCGGACCGGCCGCGGGCCAGCCCCAGGGGATGTCGTCGTCGGCCTCCTTGGGCAGCGGCGCCGGGGCCGGCGCAGGCGTCGCAGCGGGTGCGCTGGCCGCGCCGCTGGCCGAGGCGGAGGCCGCGCCGGGCAGCGGCTTGGCGTCCACCTTGGGTGCGGTCACCGGCTTGGTGGCCACGGCAGTGCCTTCCGGCGGGGCCACGCGCAGCACCTGACCCACCTCGATCAGGTTGGGGTTCTCGATGCCGTTCCAACGGGCGATGTCGCGCCAGCCCTGGCCGTTCTCCAGCGCGATGCGCATCAGCGTGTCGCCAGGCTTGACCACGTAGGTGCCGGGCTTGAGGTCGGCTGGCGCGGCCGCCGGGGCCGAGGCCGGCGCCGCGGGTTTGGGCGCCTCGGCCACTGGCCGGGCACCCCGGCCGGCCGAGCGGTCCTCGACGGGCGCGGGCGGGCGGGTGGCGGAGCAGGCCACCAGCAGCGTCGCCAGGCCGATCATCAGAGTTCGGCGCAGGAGCGGCCGCAGCGCGTCGGTCATGGAACTTCCCTGGTTCATGCAATACCCGATTTTAAGGGGACGAACTGCACCGTCTCTCCCACGGTGCGTTGCCAACCGTCGGCACGGCGGTCGACGATGACCAGCACCTGGCTGCGGCCATCGGCGGCCAGCGCCGGCGCCACCAGGCGTCCACCCAGCGCCAGCTGGTCCAGCCAGGCGGCGGGCAGGTCCTCGCCACCCGCGGCGGCGACGATCGTGTCATAGGGGCCGCCGGGCGCGTGGCCCCGCATGCCGTCGCCGTGGATCAGGCGTACATGGTGCACGCCCAGGGTGCCCAGGTGGCTGCGGGCCAGCTGGTGCAGCGGGCCCAGGCGCTCGATCGAGACCACGTGCCGGGACAGCGCCGCCAGCACCGCCGCCTGGTAGCCGCAGCCGGTGCCGATCTCCAGCACCTTGCCCAGGTGGCCGCGGGCCCGGGCGGTCTCGCCCAGGAAGCACCACTCCAGCATGCGAGCGACCACCGAGGGCTTGGAGATGGTCTGGCCCAGGCCGATCGGCAGGCTGGTGTCCTCGTAGGCCTGGTTGGCGAGCGCCGAGTCAACGAAGCGGTGCCGCGGCACGGCCAGCATGGCCTGCAGCACCGGCTCGCTGAGCACGCCATCGGCGCGCAGGCGCTCGACCATGCGGGTGCGCACCGCCGTGCCGTCCAGCCCCAGACCGGTGGGGGTGGACTGCTGGCGCTGGTCGCGCGCCGCTTCGGCCAGCGGGCGCTGCGGCCGCAGCGTGGCGCCCGCCCCGGCACGGGCGCCGGGCGCCACCGCGTCGAGCGAGGCCGGGAAGCGGCCGGTGCGGGGTTTGGTCATGGCCGCGCCAGGCGGGCGGCCCAGTCGCCCAGGTGGGCGTGGTCGGTCAGGTCCACCTGCAGCGGCGTGATCGACACCCGCCCCTGCGCCGTGGCGTGGAAATCGGTGCCCTCGCCCGCCTCACGTGCATCACCGGCCGGGCCGATCCAGTAGACCGTCTCACCGCGCGGGCTCTGCTGGCGGATCACCGGTTCGCTGGCATGGCGCCGCCCCAGGCGGGTGATCTGCCAGTCCAGGGTGTCGGCCTGCGGGTGGTTGGGGATGTTCACGTTGAGCAGGAAGGGCGCCCCCCAGGTGCCGGCCTGGCGCTGGGCCAGCACCGTCTCGACCACCCGGCGCGCGGTGCGGGCGGCGGCGTCCAGCTCGACCCAGCCTTTCTCCACCTGCGAGAAGGCGATCGCCGGGATGCCGAACAGATAACCCTCCATGGCCGCCGCCACAGTGCCCGAGTAGAGCGTGTCGTCACCCATGTTGGCGCCCTGGTTGATGCCCGAGAGCACCAGTTCGGGCCGCTGCGGCAGCAGCCCGGTGAGGGCGATGTGGACGCAGTCGGAGGGCGTGCCGTTCACGTAGCGCACGCCCCTGAGGTGCTCGCCCTGGGCGGCGTAGACCGACAGCGGCCGGTTCAGGCTGAGGGCGTTGGAGGTGCCGCTGGCGTTCTGCTCGGGCGCGATGACGTCGATCTCGCCCAGGCCCTGGCAGGCCCGCACCAGAGCGGCGATGCCGGGGGCCAGGTAGCCGTCGTCGTTGGCAATGAGGATGCGCATGCGCACCGATTGTAGGGACGCGTCGCCAGGGTGACGCCGCCGCGCAGCGCGCCTGCCTATCATCGCGCCCCACGACGACCTTTGACAGGAGACAAGCCATGCATGCGTGGATCTGCAACAACGACGGCGGACCCGAGGCCCTGCGCTGGACCGAGCAGGCCACGCCCGAGCCCGGCCCGGGCCAGGCCCGGGTGGCGATCCGCGCCGCCAGCCTGAACTTCCCCGATCTGCTGATCACCCAGGGCAAGTACCAGCACAAGCCGCCCTACCCCTTCGTGCCCGGTGCCGAGTTCGCCGGCGTGGTCGAGGCCGTGGGCGACGGCGTGACACGGCTGAAGGTCGGCGACCGGGTGATCGCGCTGGCCGGCACCGGCGGCTTCGCCACCCATGCGCTGGTCGACGAGGCGCGGCTGCTGCCTCTGCCCGCGGGCATGCCGTTCGAGCATGGCGCGGCCTTCGCCTTCACCTATGGCACCTCGCACCACGCGCTGATCGACCGCGGCGCGCTGCAGGCCGGAGAGACCGTGCTGGTGCTGGGCGCCGGCGGCGGCGTGGGCACCGCGGCAGTGCAGATCGCCAAGGCGGCGGGCGCGCGGGTGATCGCTGGCGCCGCCGGTGCCGACAAGGTGGCCTTCTGCCGCGAGATCGGCGCCGACGAGACCATCGACTACGCCAGCGAGGACCTGCGTGAGCGCCTGAAGGCGCTGACCGGCGGCCGTGGCCCCGATGTGGTCTACGACCCGGTGGGCGGCGATCTGGCCGAGGCGGCCTTCCGCTCGATCGCCTGGCGCGGCCGCTACCTGGTGGTGGGCTTCGCCGCCGGTGGCATCCCGGCGCTGCCGCTGAACCTGCCGCTGCTCAAGGGCGCGTCCCTGGTGGGCGTGTTCTGGGGCGAGTTCGTGCGCCGCGAGCCGGCCGCCAGCGCCCGCGGCCTGGCGCAGCTGGCCGGGTGGTATGCCGAGGGCCGGGTGCGGCCGCTGATCGACAGCCAGCTGCCCCTGGGCGAGCTGGGGGAGGCCTTCCGTCGCCTGGCGGCCCGCCAGGTGCGCGGCAAGCTGGTGATGGTCCAGCCAGACTGAGGACGCCGCCGCTGTCCCCCATACAGGGCAACTGCCCGAGGCGACCGCCTGCTAGCATGGCGGCCGTCGTGGATAGCGCGGGTCCTGGTGGCCTGTCGAGAGGTCGCCATGTCGGTCAAGGTTCTGATACTCGAAGACAACCCGGTCGCCCGGGATTTCCTGTCACGCGTGCTGCGCGAGGCGTTCAGTGATCCGATCACGATCACCGAAGCAGGCGATCTGGAGACCGCTCGGCGGCAGATCGCCCTGACCGGCCCGGGTGGCCTGCACGGCGCCGACCCGTTCAAGCTGATGCTGGTCGACCTGGAACTGCCCGACGGCAACGGCCTGGAGCTGCTGGCCGACCTGGGCCAGTACCCCGCCACCAAGGTCGTGACCACGCTGTATTCGGACGACGAGCACCTGTTCCCGGCGCTGCAATGCGGCGCCGACGGCTACCTGCTGAAGGAAGACCGCTTCGAGGTGCTGGTCGAGGAGCTGCGCAAGATCGTGCTGGGCCAGCCGCCGCTGTCGCCGGCCATCGCCCGCCGCCTGCTGACCCATTTCCGCCACGGCACCGCCGCCGATGCGCCGCCGCCCTCCCCCGGCATCGGCACGATGGGCGGCGCCACCAAGGCGCCGGTGCCGATCGAGAAGCCGGTGGACCTGCCCCACCTGACGCCGCGCGAGATCGAGGTGCTCACCTACCTCAGCAAGGGCTTCACGATCAAGGAGATCGCGAACCTCATGGGCATCAAGTGGTTCACGGTGAACGACCACATCAAGTCGATCTACCGCAAGCTCAACGTGTCCAGCCGCGCCGAGGCGGCGGTGCTGGCCAGCAAGCAGGGTTTGGTCTGATCCATTGCCTTCGGCCCACGGGCCGAAGCTGGGGCATCATCGCGGGATGGCGCTGAACCCGCTGGACTCCACCCAACCCTCGAGCCGCTTCCCCGCGTCCGGTCTGCCCACCGACAGCGACGGGCCGGCCGACGCCCTGCCCAGCGGTCTGGCCACGGCGACGCCGCGCATCGGCTGGCGGCGCCACGCGCTGCTGCTGGCGGCCATCGTCGGCTGCCTGACGGTCTTCCTGCTGGCCCGCACCATGGCCAACCACCCCCATGTGGCGGCCGAGTGGCGACAGGGCAATGACGACCGGCTGGAACTGGTCTTCTCGCCGCTGCCGGCGCTCAAGGAGCACATGGGCAAGGAGTTGCTGGCCATCGGTGGTGCCGGGGTCGAGCCGGTGCCCTTCAACAGCCTGGCGCTGACCCATTCCTCGCGCTGGATCAGCGACCCGACACTGCGCCAGCGACTGCTCAACGCGCGGCTCACCGCCGCCCACGCGCTGGCCGACGGCCAGGTGGTGCTGGTGTTCCGGGACGGCAGCCGGGTCGAGATCGCGTCTCGCCCACGCGGCTATGTCGAGCTGGGCTCGATGTTCTGGCTGCTCAGCGCCTTCGCGATGGTGGTGTTCCTGGTGGGCTGGATCGTGCCGCTGGTCCAGCCGCGCGAGGGCAATTTTCTCTATGCGGTGATGGCCCATGCGCAGGCCGCCCAGCTGCTGCTGTCGGCCATCGCCTCGGTGCCGGGCCTGGCCCTGCCGGTGATGCTGGTGGGCAGCGAGCCGATGCTGCGCACGCTGCTGGACGCGATCACCGGCGCCGCGGTGCTGACCGCCGTGCTGTGGCACCCCTTGCGCCTGCCCGGTCGCGGCCTGCTGGCCACCGCCGTGTGGGTGGTCACCGGCGGCTATGCCGCGCTGACCTTCGCCAGCCAACTGCAGCCGATGGCCTGGCGCTGGGGCGACATGCTGCTGCTGGTCCAGGGCGTGTCCTGCGTGCTGCTGCTGAGCTGGTCCTACAGCCGCGAACGCCACCCTTTCGTGCTGGTGATGCGCCGCTTCACCACCGTCACGGTCTGCGCGCTGCTGCTGCTGGCGCTGTCGGTGTCCTATGTCGACCGCATGCCCACCGACGTGCAGCCGATGGCGATGGCGGCGCCTATGATCTGGAACGTCTTCCTGGCCTCGGTGGTGCTGCTGGTGCCCTTCGTGTCACGCTCGCAGCATGTGATGCGCGAGTTCGCGATGCTGGCCGGCATCAGCACCGTGGCCACCTCGGTGGACCTGCTGTTCGTGGCGGTGTTTTCGTTCAGCCAGTTCACCTCGTTGACGCTGTCGCTGTTCCTGTCGCTGGGCGCCTATGCGGCCATCCGCCAGTGGCTGATCAACCAGATGATGGGTGCCCGGGCGCTGACCACCGAGCGCATGTTCACCCACCTCTACCGCATCGCGCGCGAGGTGGAAGCGCGCCCCGAGCGCGCGGGCGACCGCATGACCGAGCTGCTGCGCAACGTCTTCGAGCCGCTGGAGGCGCAGCTGGTGGGCGGCCACGGCAAGCTCAGCCGCATTGCCGGCAACGGCGCGGTGCTGCTGGTGCCGGTGCCCAAGCTGGTCGAGGCGGCCCACCTGCAAGGCATGGTGGCGCTGCGCTTTGCCGAGCGCGGCAAGCGCCTGTTCACGCCTGAGGACGCGCGCCTGGCCGACCGCATCGTCGAGCAGCTGATGCGCGCCCTGGCCCACGACCGCGCGGTCGAGCGCGGCCGCAGCGAGGAGCGCACCCGCATCGCCCAGGACCTGCATGACGACATCGGCGCGCGCCTGCTGACGCTGATGTACAAGTCGCCCAGCAAGGAGATGGAGGACTATGTCCGCCACACGCTGCAGGACCTGAAGACGCTCACCCGCGGCCTGGCCGCCAAGGAGCATCCGCTGACACTGGCCGCCGCCGAGTGGAAGACCGACATGACCCACCGCCTGCAGGCCGCCCGCTGCGAGCTGGAATGGGAGTCCGATTTCGACGCCGATCCCACGCTGTCGATGGTGCAGTGGTCGTCGATCACCCGCATCCTGCGTGAGCTGGTCAGCAATGTCATCGCCCACGCCCAGGCGCGCCAGGTGCGCATCGAGTGCCGGCTGCATGAAGGCCGGATGCAGATCCGCATCAGCGACGATGGCAGCGGCCGCAACCCGTCGGTGTGGTCGCATGGCCTGGGCCTGGGCGGCATCCGCAAGCGCGTCAAGGCCATGGGCGGCACCGTCGAGTGGCAGGAGCGCCAGCCGCGCGGCATCCTCTGCCAGGTCGACATCCCGCACCTGACCCCTCCCGCCACCACGGCCTGAACACCCGATGAGCCGCATCCACCACCACCCCGTGCAGGTGCACTTCGGCGACTGCGACCCGGCGGGCATCGTCTTCTTCCCCAACTTCTCGCGCTGGATGGACCAGTCCTCGCTGGCCTTCTTCATGGCCTGCGGCCTGCCGCCCTGGCGCGAACTGGAGAAGACCCGCGGCATCGTGGGCACGCCGGTGCTGGAAATCAACACCCGCTTCGTGGCCAGTGCCACCTATGGCGAGGCGATCATGGTGGAGACCAGCGTCGAGGAATGGCGCGCCAAGGTCTTCGTCCACCGCCACCGGGTGCTGCGCGGCGACACCCTGCTGTGCGAGTCGCGCGAGGTGCGCGCCTTCGTGGGCCGTGATCCCGAGACAGGCCGCCTCAAGGCACTGCCCGTGCCGGACGACATCCGGCTGGCCTGCAGCTGAAGCGAACTGCTAACCTGTCGGTCTGTTCTCCCTGCCCGCCACACGTCCCATGCGCGTCCTGCTGCTCAACGGTCCCAACCTGAACCTGCTCGGCACCCGCGAGCCCCACATCTACGGCGCCGACACGCTGGCTGACGTGGAGAAGCGCTTCAGCGATGAAGCGGCCGCACTGGGCCTGCAGGCCGAGTGCTTCCAGACCAACCACGAAGGCCAGATGATCGACCGCATCCATGCGGCGCGGCTGGACGGCACCCGCTTCATCGTCATCAATCCGGGTGGCTGGACCCACACCAGCGTGGCGCTGCGCGACGCCCTGGCCGGCGTGGCCATCCCGGTGGTCGAGGTGCATGTGAGCAATGTGCACCGGCGCGAGGAATTCCGCCACCACTCCTACATTTCGGGCATCGCAGAAGGCGTGATCGCTGGGCTGGGCGTGTTCGGCTACAGCGCGGCGCTGCAGTTCGTGGCCGGCCGCCTGCGCAGCGCCTGATCAGCAGCGCCCGCCGCACCCGGGCGTGGGCCACCAAAAGCAACGGCCCCTGAAGAGGGGCCGTTGGCAGGAATGCGGTGGGGTGGCTGATGGGATACAAAACGGCGACCTAAGCTGTTGATCTCATTGGGAAAAGCGCCGAGGAAAACTGACTTGTTCCCCCGTCTGTTCCCCTTGTCCGCATGGGACGTCTTGAGACCGTCAGCAACAACATTCTCGCCGTCTTGCTCGTCACTCGCAATGACGCTGTCACGGCCTGGGGCCGGCCCTTCGACTATGGCGGGCAGCCCTGACCTCGTAGCAAGCTACGGCCGTTCCGGCGATGCGCCGATGGCGCGCCGCAGGCCTGCGACCAATCGGCCGATGCCTGCGACGATGTCGTCGACCTCCGACGTTGAGACTGTGATGCGCTGTCCCACCTTGTACGTCATGTCGCCCGACTCGTTGACGTAGCGCTGGTCGACGATGCCATCGCTGTGAGCCAGCAGGTGCCGCTTCTGGAACAGTCGCCTGAGACGCTCAAGATCCGCAGCGCCAAGGATGTCTGCGTAGGTCATGCCGACCCTCGCCGCCCAAAGCTCGCTGCCTTGCGCGAGTCGCTGGAAGGCATTCATTGGTGCAGGCGTCGCCGGTCCGGTCGAGGCATACAGGCCCTCGCAGCACCGCTGAAACGCAGTCACTCCGTCCTGAAGGCATGACTCAATCAGCGATCGACACATCAGTTCGGCCTCATCGCGTCCAGCCGACGCCGCGATGGCGTCGCGCACAATGTCCACGTTGTCCTTCTTGGCCCTGATCTTGCGCAGCGAGTCGTCGAACATGCGATCCACGGAACTGTGGCCGCAGGCGGGACAGAAGTACGCCGAGCCGATGACTGCGAATCGGCAGGTGCACTTCTCGCACGCGATCTCGAGCTCCATTGCTGCCGACGCAGCCGCTGGAACCCTGTGCGGCGTGAAGTGCGGTGCGCCGCCTACCTTCATCGACATCGAGATCAGCGAGTTCCTTGGCTGCCGACCGTTGAAGGCCCTCGCATCCGCGCGCATCGCGCCGTCGATCGTCGACTCGATCACCCTGTGGGCGTGCCGCTCGGCATGTCGAACCTGGGCCTTGGTGAACCAGCTCTTGGCTGGCGCCGCGTGACCGCACATCGGACACCAGACGCCTTCGTCGCGGCAGATGTTCTTCCAGTCTTCGTCCTTGATCTTGAACTGGAACTCGCAGCTGGTCGACGGGCACTCCTTGTCGATGTAGCCCTTCTCGTCACTGTCGATGGGGACGGCAATCGAGCGGCGCTCGAGCGCACGCAGTTCTCGCAAAAGGTTGTCGAACATAGGACCTCTACGCGGCACCAAGACAAAGAGGGGCACCGGTTCCCGGTGCCCCTCGACCTTGCGGTTACTTCTTCTTCGGCGGCTGAGGTGCCGGCGTCCGCTCCTTGACAGTCGTGTCAGGGTGCGTCTTGCCGTAGTGCTCCTTGACGTACCTGCCGGTCACAGCGCTGCGATAGCTCTCTTGGGTCTTCTTCGTCATGTCGATCACCTTTCTGTTCGATCAACATGAGCCCGATGCCTACGAGGCTCGCTAAAATCCGACGTTCCGATCGGGGGTTCCAGCGGCCTCCCTTCCCCTGGGCTCGAACCAGTTCAGGGCGTACAAAGCCAGGTTGCCGCCTGGCTTTGTTCGTTGCAGGCCCTGTGATTCTATCCAGGCCTCGCCGGGCGGTAGTGGAAACCCTTGTGGATTTCCTGTGCCCAAGTCCCCGGTGCTCCGTCGCCTACCGCGTCGCCATGTCGCCCTGGTGCAACCGGGTCATCGGTCCCCCAGCGCGGACAGGTAGGCTGTGGCCACGGCAATGCAGTGCTCCAGACTCGGCCGATACCCGGTCGCGGCGATCGCCTCGAAAGTCGCCACGAATCCTGCCCCGGGTTGCCTGATCTGCTCCAGGAACCTGTCCCGGTGCCGCACGAGGAAAGGCGCGGCTGCCGCCAGCGCATCCGGCTCCCGCTCGACCACCATGGCGAGGTCGAACAGATCACGCGCCGTCGCACGGTCCCCACGGTGGTACATCTTCTTGGCGATCACCTCCCCGGCCGTCTCAACGCGCACCGGCCGCCCCTGGATCTCCCACCGCTCCCAGGCCGCGTCGGTGAGGTTCGGTGCGGCCACGAAGTCGATCTCGCCTTCCTCGAACTGCAGCTTGACGAACGAGCCCGGCATCTCCGTGTACTCCTCGGTCAGAGATGCCGCCGTGTCGCTGAGTCGGGGCGTCACGTAGCCGAGGTACTGCGGGTCCGGCACGAAGATGTCGATGTCCTTGCTGAGGCGGTGTCCGTACCTGAACATCAGGACGGTCCCGCCTCCGAAGGTCCAGAACGGGTCCGCAAGCCCCCCATGGCGCTGGATGTCGTCGACCAGCTGCAGCGCTCGCTGGAACAGCACTTCCCAGGGGCCAGACGGCAGCGACCTCATTGCACGCTCATCACGCCCAGAGGCCCTGCCGGTGCACGGCCAGTGACCTGGCGAGCTTCGCGACGTTGCGCCAAACAGCCTTGGGGGCCACGCCCTCGTTCGCGGCTGCTTCCTCCACGGCCATCACCACCAGGGGCACCGGCGCCTCGTCGAGCAGGTGCGTCAGGTGGGCCGCGTAGCCCTTCGGGACGCTGCCGCTGACCAGCGCATGGCCGAGCGTGTCGGGCGGCACCTCATGGACGTAGCTCACGCTGGCGTTCTTCGCCGCCATCCACAGGCCCCGCTTCCGGGCGCGCGCGGCCTGGCTGGGCGGATCGAGGTCTAGCCCAAGCACGGCCAGCACCTGGGCGACCCGGTTGAATCCCAGATCGCTCAAAGCGCCCGCTTCCAGGCCGACCAGCGTCTGCCGCGAAAGCCCGCTCAGTTGCGCAAGCCGGGACTGCGTCAGTCCCAGCGCCTCGCGCCGCTCGCGGATGATGGTGCCTAGGTTGGAGAGATCCACAGCTTGGCCGGAAGAATTGTCGAAGATTTTGGACATTCTATCGCCTCCGGACCGCACCCGCCAGGCCCTCGCCAGCGGCGCCGCAGGCCGCTCGCTGCCCACAGCCATGACAAACATGCTCGCTGTCGGGCCACTGCGGGCGATCGAGTCCATCGATCAGTCGACGGTGTCTCGCTGCAACGGCTTCGACTTGCTCCCGCGACATCAAGCGGACCGCTCGTGAGGTCGGCAGCGCTGAGTGCCGACCAGGAAAGATCACGAACGCCTCGTCAGACACCTGGACACGCAGTTCATCCTCCACGGCCACCCGCTGCGCCGAGAGCTGGATGACATCCGACGCCCTCACCGCCGCAGTCGACCGCGTCTTCAGTTCAACCAGCACGACCAGACCGCTCGGCAGCCGGTAGGCCCTGTCCACCCTGGCCACGATGGGCCAGCGGCTCTTCGACCTGAACTGCGACTCCACGCAGATCAATTCGGCATCCCGCAGAGCGGCCGGTCGGTCCCTCCACTCTGCAACGCGTGCGCGGTGACGCCGGAACAGATGCCACGCGACTGCCAAGGCAACAGCCAGGAGCAGCACCCACGGCCACATCGGCTCGAACCTCATGGTCGACGCCTTGCCGACCATCGCCGCCAGCCATGCGCCACGAAACACAGGATCCACCTGGTCAACCCTAGCAGTGGCGGGCAGTGCTGCAGAACTGTGCAAAGGCGGGGCCCGGCCGCATAGTAGGCCGCCACCAGGCGGCGCCCCCAAGGCCGCGGCCTCAGGACCGTGTCCCTGAAGTCGCGTAACGCATCGGTCTGCCAAGCGTCCCCGAATGCCATCGTCGCGATGAAGCACCTCTCGCCCGGTCGTCGCGTCGACCCGTCGCCTGGCGCTGTGGCGCGCCGACCCTGCAACTCGAAGCGCACATGGGCAGCGATGCCCCTCCGGCGCGCCCCTTCCTGTGAAGTGCTTCGACGCGGGCCGTGCAGGGATTCGAGAACTGTCAATGGCGCCGTACTTTTCCCCATTTCGGGCGGACGAATTTTCCCCACCCAAGCGACCAGGGTCCTCAGCCCGG
>NZ_JAGQDD010000020.1:0-94552 GCF_018069845.1 Ideonella alba | reverse complement strand
CTGCTTCATGGACCCTATCGTCTCAGGGCTTCACGTCGGTGCCAAGCAGGGCGTGGGGCGATTTATGCAGACCTTCCCTAGGCCGGACACACCCAGCGCGCCCTTCCAGGCCAGCATGTAATTGATGACCAGATTGCCAGGACGCACCACTCTGTATCCTTCGAGGCTTTCTGCGCGCGACAGGTGCTCCCCTTCGTCAATGCTGTCCCTCCTTCGGGTCACGCCGGTGTATTCGCTGACGCTCAGCAGTTCGCCCTCACCCGTTGCAGTGACTTCCTTTTCCTCTTGAAGGAAGGCGCGTCCAGGGACGATCTCCACGCCAGGCCCTGCCAGGGGCTCTATGAACTCATGGAAGAACAAGCTCACCGGGTGACCTCACTCAGCAGGGCAGCGATCTCGGCTTCCACCGACCTCAGTTCGGAATCGATCACCTCCAGCGGCCGCGGCGGCACGTAGGTGTAGAAGTACCGGTTGAAGTTGATCTCGTAGCCGACGATGCCGACGGCGCCGTCCTTCGGGTCGGTCTTGCCCTCGTCGATCCAGGCGTCGGGCACATGGGGTAGCACCTCGCGTGCGAAATAATCTCGAATGTCCTGCTTCAGCGGCACGTTCTCGAACTCGCGCAGGTCGGCGTCAGCCAACGGCTGGCCGTCGGTGTCGGTCACCGGCTGGGCGGCCGGGTCGCGCGTGCCGAAGATGTCGAGCACCGCCTTGCGGGTGGCCTTGCCCAGCTTCTTGACGCCCGCTGCGGCCAGGAAGGCATCCAGGCTGTCGAAGGCGCCGCGGCCGGCCAGCGCGATGAACCGCTCCACCTGGTCAGAGCCTTTGGCCTCGGCATAGGCCTTCAGCGCATCCGCGGTCACCTCGAAGCGCAGGCGCAGCGGGCGCTCCACGGTGATGCGCCGGTAGCCGAAGTCGGTGGTGTCGAACAGCTTGCTGTGCGGGCCGTCGGCCAAGTCGTCGTGCCAGCGGGCGATGGCGTCGATCTGCGCCTGGGCGATGGTCTTGCGCTTGCTTCCCAGGCTCTTGCGCATGGGGCTGTGCTGGCCGCTGGCATCGATCAACTGCACCTTGCCATGGCGGGCCGGCGCCTTGTGGTTGCTGAGCACCCACACATAGGTGCCGATGCCGGTGTTGTAGAACAGGTCGGTCGGCAGCGCGACGATGGCCTCCAGCCAGTCGTTCTCCAGAATCCAGCGGCGGATCTCACTCTCGCCCGAGCCGGCGCCGCCGTTAAACAGGGGCGAGCCCGACAGCACGATACCGATGCGCGTGCCGCCCTGCTCGACCGGCTTGCGCTTGCTGAGCAGGTGCATCAGGAACAGCAGCGAGCCGTCGCCCACCCGCGGCAGGCCGGGGCCGAAGCGGCCGGCATAGCCCTGGCCCGTGTGCTCCGCGTTCACCAGCTTCTGCACCATCTCCCACTTCACGCCGAAGGGCGGGTTGGCCAGGCAGTAGTCGAAGCGTTCGCCGGGGAGCTGGTCGTCGCTGAGCGTGTTGCCCAGTTTCAGGTTGCGCACGTCGTAGCCCTGGATCAGCTTGTCGGCGACGCTGATCGCGTAGGTCTCGGGGTTCAGCTCCTGCGCGTAGGGCACCAGCTTGGCGTCGGGGTTCCACTCGGCCACCTGCTCGATGGCCGACGACAGGAAGCCGCCGGTGCCGGCCGCGCAGTCGTACACCGTGCGCACCACGCCCTGGCCGTTCAGCGCGGCATGATCGGTGGCGAACACTAGGGAGGTGACCAGGCGCACCACGTCGCGCGGGGTGAAGTATTCGCCCGCGTCGTCGTTGGCAGCCTCGGCGAACTTGCGGATCAGGTGCTCGAAGACCAGGCCCATGTCGTGGTTCGACAGCACGTTGGGGTGCAGGTCGATGCCGCTGAACTTCTGCGTGATCAGGTACAGCAGGTTGGCCTGCTCCAGCTTCACCAGCCAGTTGTCGAAGCCGAAGTGCTCGAAGATCTGCCGGGCGTTGGCCGAGAAGCGCGACAGGTACTCCTCCAAGTTGGCGCGGGTGGCGGTGGAGCCGAGCGTGCCAAGGCTGAACTGGCTGGTGTTGTAGAAGGTGGCGCCGGCGACATTAGGCAGCACCAGGTCCAGGTCGACGCCGGTGCCGGCCAGTGCGGCGTGCTGGGCGCGCACGGCATCGCGGGTGGGCTCCAGCACGCATTCCAGGCGTCGCAGCACGGTGAAGGGCAGGATGATGCGGCCGTACAGCGAGGGCTTGAAGGGGCCGCGCAGGGCGTCGGCGACGTTCCAGATGAAGTCGGCCAGGTTCTGTTGGTTCATGGGCTCCCGGGATATTCTGAGTGCTTTGCCGGGATGGTATCCGCTGCCTTTTGTGGCACGCCAGTGTGCTTGCCCGGCGAGGCGGGGCAGATGTTGGACAGCGGGGGCGTGATTGGGGCCATGAGAGCTGTTCTGTTCTTGTGATGCGCCGCATATCAGGTCCCAGTTCGTCTCAGGGATAACGGCTACCAGTGTCTCCCGTGGTTAGGCGCAGCTTGGTAGGGCGGCGCATTTGATTTTGCCTTGGAAGCGGCCGACTGCGGCAGCACGATCGCCACGGCGGCCTGCTTCCCGGCCGAGTGCGTCTGCGGGCCTGTCGCGCAGCGCTGAACGCGGCGCCAAGTGCTCGTCCAACAAGCCGGTCAGAACCCAGTGGGTTTCGAGCGGGTTCGCACCAAGAACCCACTGGGTTCCCGTTCGGTTTGAGTGTGGCAGCAATGTAGGCATAGCACACGGAGCCAACGGAACTGGCTATGACATGAACCTGGGCCGCTGCCTTTGAGTGTTTGCTTCTGGCGCAAACCACCGCCATGCGACCGACAAGAAGCAGTCTGGGCGCCAGATGGCTTGACGTAGACCCGCTCTGCCGTGCGTACCGCGCTGCGTACTGGAATGCCCCACCTCGCCTCAGCAATGGTGTCGCCATCGCTCAAAGTGTCGGAACTGGCTACTTCGCTGGCAACCTTGCTGGCAACCTTGCTGGCAACCTTGCTGGCAACCTTGCTGGTAACTTGGCCAACAGCCAACCGGCTCATGTCAGCGTGCTGGCCTGGATGGAGGTTGACCATCTGATGGTCACCGCAAGGCGAACACTGCTGGCGGACGGCTTCCCCCTCCTTCACCGACTCCCCCCGTCGCCTCCTTGCTGGCGAGGCTTCTAGTCCCAGTAGATGGCTCCTCTAGATGGTTTCCGTCTGCCGGAACAGACACCCCCACCTGACCCCTGTCTATTGCACCGTCTGCCGGTATAGGGCGGGAACGCTCTATTCCGTCTCCCGGTGCTATACGGGCTTTGCTTGTTCCGCCAGACGGTCTAGGCGATGCGTTCTTGGCCTCACCTCGGTAGGCACCACGTTCGAAGGCTATCGCCGCACCGGTATCGAAGTCAGGGTGCCGGTCCAGTTCGCGCCACGTCAAGGCGTACCAAGAAGCACGGTTAGGTCGATGCCCCTGCACGGTCTCGAAGATGAAGCCCGCCTCGAGCAGTTCCCGCTTCGCGCGAGTGAGCGTGTCAGCGCTATTCCAGCCGCGCTTTTTCATGTGCGCCATCGAGCACAGCAAGCGGCCGTTGTTGTCACGAACGTACTGCCTAGCAATCTCCAGCAGGAGGGACCTCGCCGGGTGACTCAAGCGGGCAAATGAAGGGCTGTCAAGCACCACCCAGGGCAGCGCCACGAATCCCCCTGCGTCGCGGCTGCTGTCGACCCTGCGGCCCGGTGATCGACCGTTAGCCATTTGCCGCCGGCAGCAGCGCCAATGAAGCGCCGTTGTGCCCCATACCGCAGACGTCGAGATGCCACGCCTTGGTGCACCGCATGGGATACGCCAACCACCGCATTGCGAGTTCTGCGACCCAGACAATAGCGAGGTTGAACGCGACCTGCGACCCATTGGACGCATTCGCCAATCGGTCAACATGCATGCGGCCGGTCTCCAGATCGCAGCCGGCGCGCAGCTCGCCGGGTTGTCGCTCCGGACCCGACCACATACAGGCTTCGGCGCAGCCGCTTGCCTCCAAGACTGTTTCGATCGCCATGATCATTTCCCCAAAGACGGCAGCGTTCAGGCGCAGGACAGACGGCTGTAGGTTGTGGACCGGAGCATCACCGCCCCGGATTTGCGCCCTGCTGCTTGCTGTGCCATGCCGATCCCTGACGTCAATGACCTTGGGATCTGTGGGCGAGCCAGTGACCATGGCCACTCAGCCTTTCCGCGACTGCTTAGCCCTCTGTGCAGCCCGACTGGCCTTGGACGCAGTCGTCATGAGCCGGGATGCTGCCGCCGGGTCAACTTGTGCCCGCGTTTCCCAGAAAGCACGCACCTCGCCGACGCGCCACCTCGTGCAACGGGGTTGGCGGATCACCGGCTGGGGAGCACGTCCTGTCCGGACCTCTTCGTGCCACCAGGAGACGGACATGCCGCCGACAGCGGCGCAGGTCAGCGCGTCAATCAGCGCTACCTCCTGCAGGTCAGCGTGCAGGATGGGCGGTTTGGGAGCAGCCATGAAAAACCTCACTCGATCAGTTACGGTGAGGTCAGTGTCTTGAGCGCCGTTTCCCGCGAAAAGAAGGTCCCAATTGTTGGGAATGCGCCGTCTAGGGCGTGCGCTTGGGCTTGGTCAAGAGCTTCAGCTTTCGCAGCCGCTCCTCCGCTTCCGCGGTGTCCCCAAACTCGAGCAGAAGCTCCTTGCGAACACGCGCCCTTGCCTTGGAGATTCGGTTCTGCAAGGTCTTGATGTACTGGCTCCGCTTGACTGGACTTCGACCCAGACGATCGGCGGCCAGGTCGGCCAGGCGATTTGCGACCTTCGTTGGACTGATCCTGGAGGCAGCAACGACCAAGGCGTAGTCGTACTCCCGCTGTTCGCGGGCCTGGAGCCGCTTCTTCCTGCCGCGGCGAGGCTTTTCAGGCACAGGAATCGGTCGGGATTCCGCCGCCCTTGGTGCGATAGCGTCAGCCAGGCCGAGACCTGATCTCACTGGCCTCTCGATGACCGTGGAAAGTACCTGCGTTGTGGCGTCCATGGACCTGGTCATCTGCGCCCCCAGCTTGCGCCACAGCTCCAACTCCTGGCGCTCCTTGTCGGTCAAGGCTGCTGCAGTCGACGCTTTCGCTGACTTCCTCTTGGACATCAGTGGCTCTCCTTCGATTGGGTTCCGCCTCCCAAGGTGGACCGTTCGACACTCAGCCGACTGTGCACAACACGGACGCCTCAACTCCCGCTAGCCGCTACCTTGCCTCGCAACTCCTGAAGGTAGTCGGCCCACCGGGTCATCATTTCGCGCCGCTGCTCAAGGTACTGCGTTCGGTTGTAGGCGCGCCCCAAGGCGTCTGGCACAGCGTGCGCCAACTGGGCCTCAATGACCTCTGGCGCTATGCCCAGTCGTTCCGCCGCCATGGTTCGTGCCATCGCACGAAACCCATGGGCTGTCATGTCGTCGTTGCCGTACCCCATCCGCCGCAGTGCACTGCGGACCGTGTTGTCCGACATGCAGCGCGTCTTGGGCGAAGTGACTGAAGGAAACACGAACGCTCCGCTACCCGTGAGCCCGTGCAGCGCGCTCAGGATGGCAAGTGGCCGTGGTGCCAGTGGTACCAAGTGGGGAGACCCGTTCAGCTTTTCATCGCGGGATCGCTTCATGACGTTTGGCGGAACGGTCAACATCGCATCATCGAAGTCGACCCAACTCCACTCCATCCGGCGCAGCTCGCCAGGCCGCAGGAGCAAGAGCGCCGAGAGTTCCAACGCCGCCTTCGTGACCGGATGCCCTTTGTAGGATTCAATGTCTGCACACAAAGCCGCAGCCTGCTGCGGGTCGACGATGGCTGCGAGGTGTTTGGTGCGTGGAGGCGGCAGAGCGTCTCGCAGGTCAGCCGCTGGATTGCGCTGGCAGTACCCAGCAGCAATGGCGTACCTGAACACCTGACCGCAAGCGTCCTTGGCACGGTGGGCAGTTTCGATCGCGCCGCGTCCGGTGATCTGTCGCAATACGGCAAGCAACTCGGGCGATTCGATGTCCCCGATCGAGCGGCTGCCTATTCGGGGAAAGACGTCTTGCTCGAATCGGATGAGTGTTCTGGCGGCGTGCGCTTCGCTGACCTTGGCGCGATGAATCTGGGCCCACCACTCGCGTGCCACCGCTTCGAACGAACCTGTGCATGGCTCCCCTGCAGCCATTGAGCGAGCCATCGATGCTGCGCGCGCGGTGGCAGCCCGTTGGCCTTGACGGACTGCACTGGGGTCGACACCCGCCGCCACTTGGGCCCGTGCCTCTGCCCTTCTCTGCCTTGCAAGCGCTAGCCCGACGGCTGGGTAGGTGCCCAGCGAGAGCATCTTCTCCACGCCGCCGAATCGATAGCGGAACCGCCACCATCCGGCGTCTGTCGGGCGAACATCCAGGTGTAGCCCCGCACCGTCCAGCAGCTTGGCAGGACGACCCTCCAGCTTGGCTGCCTTGAGAGCAGCCCTGATAGCCCTGTCCGAGAGAAGATCCGTCCGTGCCATGAGGGTAACTTTAAGCCAGATAGGGCCGTCTGGGGTGACTTACCCTCAGTGTTACCCATACAAGCCCTGGACTCAGGTGGTGTCGTCTGGTCGTATGCGGATGAAAAAAGAGCGCTAAGTATTTGATTTACTTAGCGCTCTGATCGTTTTCGGTCCAGTGCGGACCTATGTATGGTGGAGCCGGGGGGAATTGAACCCCCGTCCGCAAGCCATCGCCAGGTAGATCTACATGCTTAGCTGACTGATTTGGATCTCACACCCCGTGCCGCGCAGCAGCACGCTGCCCGGGATGCCAGCCACTGAGTCTCGTCGCCTGGTGAGTGGCCCACCGGTCGACCAGCCAATGTGAATGACCTCTCTGTCTTCGGCCTTGCGACCTCAGACGCAGCCCATCGGCCAACTGCTGAGAGGCTCACCGGTGTTAAGCGGCGAGGGCGAAACGTTCGTCGTTCGCAGTTACTTGTTTCCAGTGGTTTTACGAGCGAACTGGTGCTCGGCATGCACTATCCCGACTCCGCACCCACGTCGAAACCAGGTCGGCCCCAGGAGTCCTGTAGTTTAGGTCAGTTCCAGCCACTTCAAGAGATCGATCGGTTCGGACAGCACCGCATCGGCCGCCCAGTCCTCGATCGCCTCGCCCTGGCCCAGGTAACCCCAGGCAGCGGCCAGGGCCGCCATGCCGGCGGCGCGGCCGGCCTGGATGTCGCGCAGGTCGTCGCCGACGTAGATGCAGGCCTCGGGCGCCACGCCGGCCTGCCGGGCCGCTTCCAGCAGTGGCGCGGGGTGCGGCTTGGCATGCGGCGTGGTATCGCCTGCCACCAGCGCCGCGGCGCGTCGGTCCAGCCCCAGGCCCTGGATCACCGGCCAGGCGAAGCGCTCGTGCTTGTTGGTCACGATGCCCCAGCGCAGACCGGCGCCTTCCAGGCGCTGCAGCACCGGCTCCATCGCCGCAAAGACGCGCGTCTCGCGCAGCATGCGGGCCTCGTAGAGCGACAGGAAGTCCTCGCGCAGGGTGTCGAATGCGGCATCGCCCGGCGCCACGCCGAAGGCCACGCCCAGCATGCCGCGCGCGCCGGCGCCCACCATCGGACGCAGGGCCTCGAACGGCAAGGCAGGCCGCTGGTGGCGTTCACGCAGCTCATTGGCGGCACCGGCCAGGTCGGGCGCACTGTCGACCAGGGTGCCGTCCAGATCGAACAGCACCGCCTGCACACCGGCCCTCATGCGAGCGGCTTGCGGCAGGCGATCAGGTAGTTCACGCTGGTGTCGCTGCTGAGCCAGTAGCGACCGGTCAGCGGGTTGTGTTCCATGCCCCGCATCGCCGACAGTTCCAGCCCCGCCCCGCGCACCCAGCGCGACAGTTCGCTCGGACGGATGAAGCGGTGGTGATCGTGCGTGCCAGCCGGCAGCATCTTCAGCACGTACTCCGCGCCCACGATGGCGAACAGCCAGGACTTGAAGTTGCGGTTGAGGGTGGAAAAGAACACCCAGCCACCGGGCTTGGCCAGCGTGGCGCAGGCCTGCACCACCGAGCCCGGCTCAGGCACATGCTCCAGCATCTCCATGCAGGTGACCACGTCGAAGGCGCCAGGCTGCTCGGCCGCCAGCGCCTCGGCGGCCACCTCGCGGTAGTCCACCGCCACGCCCGACTCCATCGCATGCAGCCGTGCCACCTTCAGCGGTTTCGTGGAGAGGTCGATGCCCGTGACCTGGGCGCCGCGGCGGGCCATGGCCTCGGCCAGGATGCCGCCACCGCAGCCCACGTCCAGCGCACGCGCGCCCGCCAGCGTGGCCTGCTCGGCGATCCAGTCCAGGCGCAGCGGGTTGATCTGGTGCAAGGGGCGGAATTCGCCATCGGGGTCCCACCATTTGTGGGCCAGGTCTCCGAACTTGTCCAGTTCCTGCGGGTCGGCGTTGATGCTCATGGGCGTGATGGTAGCGGCCTGAAACGAACAATCCCGCCGCAGCGGGATTGGATCTGATCAGCGGCAGATGTGAAAAACCCCGCCGCAGCGGGGTTTCGAAGCATCCGGCGAGCGGATTACTTGTTGCGGGTACCGACGACCTCGATCTCGACGCGGCGGTTCTTCGCCTTGCCTTCCTTGGTCTTGTTGTCGGCGACCGGCTGCTTCTCGCCCTTGCCTTCGGTGTAGACGCGGTTCTTCTCGACGCCCTTGTCGACCAGGTAGGCCTTCACGGAGTCAGCGCGGCGGACCGACAGCTTCTGGTTGTAGGCGTCAGAGCCGTCGCTGTCGGTGTGGCCGACGGCGATGATGACTTCCAGGTTCATGCCCTTGGTCTTGGCAACCAGGTCGTCCAGCTTGGCCTTGGCTTCAGGCTTCAGCACCGACTTGTCGACGTCGAAGAAGGCGTCGGCAGCGTAGGTGACCTTTTCGCTGACCGGAGCGGCCGGCGGAGCGGGCGGCGCGGGCGGCTTGGGCGCCGGAGCCGGGGCGGGCGCGGGGGCCGGAGCGGGCGCCGGGGCCGGAGCGGCAGGCTTCAGCGCGCCGTCGCAGTTCTCGGCAGCCGTGGCCGGCGTCCAGTTGGCATCGCGCCAGCAGAGTTCGTTGGTGCCGTTCTTCCACACCAGCGAGCCATCAGCATTACGCCAGTTGTCGACGGTCTTCTGGGCGAAGGCGCTCGACATCGGGGCAGCAAGCGCGGCAGCTGCGAACAGCATTGCCACCTTGTTCAGTTTCTTCATGATTCTCCTCTCAAGGAAAGCCGCAGAGGCCTGCGATACGTCCAAATCGGAAGCGAGATAACCTGGCAAACACCCGGTCCTTGCGAGCGCTCACCACCGACAACTCATTGTGCCATAGGGCGTCGGGTGATCCGCATTTTGGGCGCCGGGCGTGGTCGGAGGACACAGCCTGTTGCGCCGTCGCGACAGGGTGCCCCCTTTAGAATGCCCGGTTTCGGCCTTATCGCGCCCCGCCACCGTTCTGCGCCCCCGCGCAGGACCGCGCCGACCCCATGACCCAGTTCGCCAAGGAAACCCTGCCGATCAGCCTCGAAGAGGAGATGCGGCGTTCGTACCTGGACTACGCGATGAGCGTGATCGTGGGCCGGGCCCTGCCCGACGCCCGCGACGGCCTCAAGCCGGTGCACCGGCGCGTGCTCTATGCGATGCACGAGCTGAACAACGACTGGAACCGGCCGTACAAGAAGTCGGCCCGTATCGTCGGTGACGTCATCGGTAAGTACCACCCGCACGGCGACACCGCGGTGTACGACACCATCGTGCGCATGGCGCAGGACTTCAGCCTGCGCCACATGCTGGTCGATGGCCAGGGCAACTTCGGCTCGGTCGACGGCGACAGCGCGGCAGCGATGCGCTACACCGAAATCCGGCTGGCCAAGATCGCCCACGAGATGCTGGCCGACATCGACAAGGAAACCGTCGACTTCGGCCCGAACTACGACGGCTCCGAGACCGAGCCGCTGGTCATGCCCACGCGGCTGCCCAACCTGCTGGTCAACGGCGCGGCCGGCATCGCGGTGGGCATGGCCACCAACATCCCGCCGCACAACCTCAACGAGGTGGTCGACGCCTGCCTGCACCTGCTGCGCACGCCCGAGGCCACGCTCGACGAGCTGATGGAGATCATCCCGGCGCCCGACTTCCCCACCGCCGGCATCATCTACGGCGTGGGCGGCGTGCGCGAGGGCTACCGCACCGGCCGTGGCCGCGTGGTGATGCGCGCCCGGGTGCACTTCGAGGACATCGACCGCGGCCAGCGCCAGGCGATCATCGTCGACGAGATCCCTTACCAGGTGAACAAGAAGACCCTGCTCGAGCGCATTGCCGAGCTGGTCCACGAGAAGAAGATCGAGGGCATCAGCCACATCCAGGACGAGTCGGACAAGTCCGGCATGCGGGTGGTGATCGAGCTCAAGCGCGGCGAAGTGCCCGAGGTGGTGCTCAACAACCTGTACAAGCAGACCCAGCTGCAGGACACCTTCGGCATGAACATGGTGGCGCTGGTCGACGGCCAGCCCAAGCTGTGCAACCTCAAGCAGCTGCTGGAGATCTTCCTCGAGCACCGCCGCGAGGTGGTTACCCGCCGCACCGTGTTCGAGCTGCGCAAGGCCCGCGAGCGCGGCCACGTGCTGGAAGGCCTGGCGGTGGCGCTGGCCAACATCGACGAGTTCATCCGCATCATCAAGGAGTCGCCGACGCCGCCGATGGCCAAGGCCGCGCTGATGGCGCAGAGCTGGGATTCGTCGCTGGTGCGCGAGATGCTCTCGCGCGCCGAGGGCGAGAACCCCGGCAGCGCCGCGGCCTACCGCCCCGAGGGCCTGCCGATGCACTTCGGCATGCAGCCCGACGGCCTGTACCGCCTGTCTGACGACCAGGCCGGCGAGATCCTGCAGATGCGCCTGCAGCGCCTGACCGGCCTGGAGCAGGACAAGATCGTCGGCGAGTACAAGGACGTGATGGCGCAGATCGCCGATCTGCTGGACATCCTGGCCAAGCCCGAGCGCGTCACCGTCATCATCTCGGACGAGCTCACCGCGCTGCGCACCGAATTCGGCCAGACCAAGGCGGGCGCGCGCCGCAGCACGATCGAGCACAACGTGCAGGAGCTGGGCACCGAGGACCTGATCACGCCCACCGACATGGTGGTCACGCTCAGCCACACCGGCTACATCAAGAGCCAGCCGCTGACCGAGTACCGTGCCCAGAAGCGCGGCGGCCGCGGCAAGCAGGCCACCGCCACCAAGGACGACGACTGGATCGACCAGCTCTTCATCGCCAACACCCACGACTGGATCCTGTGCTTCTCTGACCGCGGCCGCGTGTACTGGCTCAAGGTCTGGGAAGTGCCGCAGGGCGGCCGCGGCAGCCGCGGCAAGCCCATCGTCAACATGTTCCCGCTGCAGCCGGGCGAGAAGATCACCGTGGTGCTGCCGCTGACCGGCGAGTTCCGCAGCTTCCCTGAAGACCACTACGTCTTCATGTGCACCGCGCGCGGCACGGTCAAGAAGACCGCGCTGGACGAATTCAGCAACCCGCGCAAGGCCGGCATCATCGCCGTGGACCTGGACGAGGGTGACTTCCTGATCGGCGCCGCACTGACCGACGGCCACCACGACGTGATGCTGTTCAGCGACGGCGGCAAGGCGGTGCGCTTCGACGAGGACGACGTGCGGCCGCTGGGCCGCCAGGCCCGCGGCGTGCGCGGCATGATGCTGGAAGACGGCCAGAGCGTGATCGCCATGCTGGTGGCCGAGGACGAATCGCAAAGCGTGCTCACTGCCACCGAGAACGGCTTCGGCAAGCGCACCAGCATCGTCGAATACACCCGCCACGGCCGTGGCACCAAGGGCATGATCGCGATCCAGCAGAGCGAACGCAACGGCAAGGTGGTCGCCGCCACGCTGGTGCGTGCCGAGGACGAGATCATGCTGATCACCGACAAGGGCGTGCTGGTGCGCACCCGCGTTGCCGAGATCCGCGAGCTCGGCCGCGCCACGCAGGGCGTCACGCTGATCGCGCTGGACGATGGCGCCAAGCTCTCGGGCCTGCAGCGCATCGTCGAGAACGACGCCAACGATGCCGGCGCCGACACCGAAGACACCCCTGGAGACACCGAATGACGCACCGACTCACCCTGCTGGCGCTGGCCGCCCTGATGGCCGCCGCACCGGCGTGGGCCCAGACCAAGAAGGAGCTGGTCGCGCGCGTCGTGGCACTGCAGCAGGCCGACTACGAGGCCATCGGCCGCGGCGTCGCCGGCCAGCCGGCGCAGCAGTTGCTGGCCGCCGCCGGCCAAGCCCTGAACCAGTTGCCGCCCGAACGCCGCGAGGCCGTGGGCAAGGAGATCCAGGCCGAGGTGCGCAAGTTCTACGACGGCATCGCCCCGGTGCTGGTCGAGCGCGCCGGCAAGGCCGGCCAGGCGATCGCCCCGGCGATGCTGGAAGAGAAGTTCAGCGAGGACGAGCTGAAGCTGGTCATCGCCTTTCTGGAATCGCCCGCGTCCAAGAAGTACAGCGAGATCGGCGGACAGTTGCCGGGCCGCATCTCCGAGCGCGTGGTCAGCGAGACGCGCGCCACCGTCGAGCCCAAGCTCAAGGCGCTGGAGCAGACGGTCATGGCCAAGCTGAAGGCGGCTGCGGCGGCCGGTCCGGCCGCGTCGGCGCCGGCGCCCAAGCCCGCGGCGTCCGGAGCCCGCAAGTGACGAGACCGTTCAACTTCTCGGCCGGACCGGCGATGTTGCCGCAGGCCGTGCTGCAGCAGGCCGCCGCCGAGATGCTGGACTGGCACGGCAGCGGCATGGGCGTGATGGAGATGAGCCACCGCGGCAAGGAGTTCATCTCGATCTACGAAGCGGCCGAGCGCGACCTGCGTGAGCTGCTGGCGGTGCCTGCGCACTTCCGCATCCTGTTCATGCAGGGTGGCGGTCTGGGCGAGAACGCCATAGTGCCGATGAACTGCTCGCGCGGCGGCGCGGTCGATGTGGTGGTCACGGGCTCGTGGAGCCAGAAGTCGCTGCAGGAAGCGCGCCGGTACGCTGACGCGCAGGCCGCCGCCAGCAACGAGGCCGACCGGCACACCACGCTGCCCGCCCCCACCAGTTGGCGCCTGCGCGACAACGCCGCCTATGTGCATGTGTGCTCGAACGAGACCATCCACGGCGTCGAGATGCACACCCTGCCCGACCTGGCCGCGCTGGGCTGCCGCGCGCCGCTGGTGGTGGACTGCTCCTCGCACGTGCTCTCGCGCGGCATCGACTGGTCGCGCGTGGGCCTGGCCTTCGCCGGCGCGCAGAAGAACATCGGCCCGGCCGGCGTGACCATCGTCATCGTGCGCGAGGACCTGCTGGGCCACGCGCTGCCGATCACGCCCTCGGCCTTCGACTACAAGAACGTGGCCGACAACGCCTCGATGTACAACACGCCGCCCACCTACGGCATCTACATCGCCGGCCTGGTGTTCCAGTGGATCAAGGCCCAGGGCGGCGTGGCCGAGATGGAGCGCCGCGCCATCGAGAAGGCGCAGCTGCTCTACGGCTACCTCGACGACAACGGCGGCTTCTACAGCAACCGCGTGGCCCGCGATGCCCGCTCGCGCATGAACGTGCCCTTCTTCCTGGCCGACGAGCGCCTGAACGAGGCCTTCCTGGCCGGCGCCCGCGAGGCCGGGCTGCTGCAGCTCAAGGGCCACAAGAGCGTGGGCGGCATGCGCGCGTCCGTCTACAACGCCATGCCGCTGGCCGGCGTGCAGGCGCTGGTCACCTACCTGCAGGACTTCGCCCGCCGCCATGGCTGATGAACCGATCCAACCGCCGCCGGGCGACACCCAACCCGCCGCCCAGCCGGCGCTGCTGGCGCTGCGCGACCAGATCGACGCCCTGGACCGCGACCTGCTGGCGCTGCTGAACCGGCGCGCCAGCATCGCGCTGCAGGTGGGCGAGATCAAGAAGAAGGAAGGCTCGGTGGTCTTCCGCCCCGAGCGCGAAGCCCAGGTCATCGACGGCCTGAAGGCCGGCAACCCCGGACCGCTGAAGAACGACAACATCGCACCCATCTGGCGCGAGATCATGAGCGCCTGCCGCGCGCTGGAAACGCCCACCCGCGTGGCCTACCTGGGCCCGGCCGGCACCTTCAGCGAAGAGGCGGCGCTGGGCTACTTCGGCAGCTCGATCGTGCGCGTGCCCTGCGCCAGCATCGACGAGGTGTTCCGCAACACCTCGGCCGGCGTGGCCGATTTCGGCGTGGTGCCGGTCGAGAACTCCACCGAAGGCATGGTGGCGCGCTCGCTGGACATCTTCCTGACCACGCCACTGTTCATCATCGGCGAGACCAGCCTGTTCGTGCGCCACAACCTGCTGCGCAAGGACAACTCGCTGGACGCCATCGAGGCGGTCTGCGCCCATCCGCAGGCGCTGGCGCAGTGCCACGAATGGCTGTCGCTGCACCTGCCGCAGGCCGAGCGCCGCCCGGTGGCCAGCAACGCCGAGGGCGCGCGCCAGGCGGGCCAGGATGCGCGCCTGGCCGGCATCGCCAGCGTGCGCGCGGCCAACGAGTACGGCCTGCATGTGGTGGCACCGGCCATCCAGGACGACGCCCACAACCGCACCCGCTTCGCCATCGTCACCGACCCGCACCGCCACCCGGCGCCCAAAGCCTCGGGCCACGACTGCACCAGCCTGGTGGTCTCGGTGAACAACCGGCCCGGAGCGATGTACGACATCCTGGCGCCGCTGAAGAAGCATGGCGTGTCGATGAGCCGCCTCGAATCCCGCCCGGCGCGCTCGGGACAGTGGGAGTACTACTTCTTCATCGACCTGCAGGGCCACCCGGATGAATCCCGCGTGGACCAGGCGATGAAGGAGCTGCGTGAGGCCTGCGCCTTCTTCAAGGTGCTGGGCACCTACCCCGTCGACGTCCACTGAGGGCTGTGCCGACCATGGCAATGTTCAAGCAACTCGGCCTGATCGGCTGCGGCCTGATGGGCGGCTCCTTTGCGCTGGCGCTCAAGGAGGCCGGACTGGTCGACAAGGTGATCGGCTACAGCAAGTCGCCCACCACCACCGACAAGGCGCGCCAGCTGGGCGTGATCGACCAGGTCGCCGAATCCGCGCTGCTGGCCGTTTCCGGCGCCGACATCGTGCTGCTGGCCGTGCCGGTGGCCGCCACCGATGCCACGCTGCGCGCCATCCGCCACCTGGTGACGCCGGCCACGCTGTTCATGGACGTGGGCAGCACCAAGCGCGACGTGGTAGACGCAGTGCGCCGCGTGCTCAAGGAGCGCGCGCCGGCCTTCGTGCCGGCCCACCCGATTGCCGGCAAGGAACAGGCCGGCGTGCAGCACGCCGACGCCCAGCTCTACCGCGACCGCCAGGTCATCCTCACACCGATCGCCCAGACCGATGCCGGCCTGGTCGACAAGGCGCGTGCGGTCTGGACCGCGGTGGGCGCCCATGTGCAGGTGATGACGCCCGAGGCGCACGACGCCGCCTTTGCCGCCGTCAGCCACCTGCCGCACCTGCTGGCCTTTGCCTACATGGCCGGGCTGCTGCAGCAGAAGGACAGCGAGCAGTTCCTGGCGCTGGCCGGACCGGGATTCCGCGACTTCACCCGCATCGCCGCCTCCGACCCGGCGATCTGGCGCGACATCCTGATTGCCAACCGCGAGGAGGTGATCAAGCAGTCCGAGCGCTTCCGCGGCGCGCTGGGCGTGCTTGAGAAGGCGCTGCAGGACTGCCACGGCGAGGCGCTGGAGGCGCTGATCCAGGGCGTCTCGCAAGCCCGCAGCCATTGGCGCCTGAGCTCCGGCGCCCGCCACAACTGATCCCCTGCCGGCGCTGTGCCGCCGGCCGCCGACCCATGTTCGACACCGCCTTCCTCGACCTGCCGCCCCTCGTCCGCGCCCGCGGCACCGTGCGCCTGCCGGGCTCGAAGAGCATCTCCAACCGCGTGCTGCTGCTGGCCGGCCTGGCCGAGGGCACGACCGCGGTCCACGACCTGCTCGATTCCGACGACACCCGGGTGATGCTGGCCGCGCTGGAACAGCTGGGCTGCGGCCTGCGCCGCGAGGGCGAGGTGCTGCATGTGTCCGGCCTGGGCGGCCGCCTGCACACGCGCGAGGCCCGGCTCTTCCTGGGCAACGCCGGCACCGCGATGCGCCCGCTGACCGCCGCGCTGGCGGTGCTGGCGGCCACCCAGGGCGGTGCCTTCGAACTCTCCGGCGTGGCGCGCATGCACGAGCGGCCGATCGGCGACCTGGTCGACGCGCTGCGCGCGCTGGGCTGCCCGGTGGCCGACCTGGGCCAGCCCGGCTACCCGCCGCTTCGCGTGGGCGACGGCGCGCTGCACGCGCTGGACACCGCGCAACCGATCCCGGTGCGTGGCGACGTCTCCAGCCAGTTCCTCACCGCGCTGCTGCTGGCGCTGCCGCTGGTCAGTGGCCAGGGGCCGGTGGTGATCGAGGTGGTGGGCGAGCTGATTTCCAAGCCCTACATCGAGATCACGCTGAACCTGCTGGCGCGTTTCGGCATCCACGTGCAGCGCGAGGGCTGGCAGCGTTTCACCATCCCGCAGGGCTCGGCCTACCGCACGCCGGGCCGTATCCATGTGGAAGGCGATGCGTCCTCGGCCTCGTACTTCATCGCGCTGGGCGCGATCGCCGGCACCGACGCGCCGGTGCGCATCGAGGGCGTGGGCTTCGACGCCATCCAGGGCGACATCCGCTTCGTCGAGGCGGCCCAGGCCATGGGCGCGCAGGTCAGCGGCGGCCCGGGCTGGCTGGAGGTGCGCCGCGGTGCCTGGCCGCTCAAGGGCATCACGCTGGACTGCAACCACATCCCCGACGCCGCGATGACGCTGGCGGTGATGGCCTTGTACGCCGATGGCCCGACCCGGCTGACCAACATCGCCAGCTGGCGCGTCAAGGAGACCGACCGCATCGCCGCCATGGCCACCGAGTTGCGCCAGCTCGGCGCCACGGTCACCGAAGGCCCCGACTTCATCGAGGTGCAGCCGCTGCACGCCTGGCGCGCCCCGCTGATCCACACCTACGACGACCACCGCATGGCGATGTGCCTGTCGCTGGCCGCCTTCAACCCGCTGGCCGGCGCATCGGTGCCCGTGCGCATCGCCGACCCGAAGTGCGTGGCTAAGACCTTCCCCGACTACTTCGAGGCGCTGTTCAGCCTGGTCGAGCCGCTGCCCGGCGCGGTGCCTGTGATCGCGGTGGATGGCCCCACGGCGTCGGGCAAGGGCACGCTGGCGGCCGAACTGGCCGAGCGCCTGGGCTACCACCTGCTGGACTCCGGTGCGCTCTACCGCGCTGCCGCCCTGGCCGCCCGGGCGGCGGGCGTGGCGCTGGGCGATGGCGCGGGCGTGGCCCGGGTGGCGGCCGCGATGGCGCTGCGTTTCCAGGGCCAGCAGGTCTGGCTGGACGGCCGCGACATCAGCGACGAGCTGCGCCTGGAAACCACCGGCGCGATGGCCTCGCAGGTGAGCGTCCACCCCGCCGTGCGCCAGGCGCTGCACGACGTGCAGCTCTCGTTTGCCCGCGTGCCGGGCCTGGTGGCCGACGGCCGCGACATGGGCACCGTGGTGTTCCCGGGCGCGGCGCTCAAGGTCTTCCTCACCGCCAGCGCCGACGAGCGCGCCGAGCGCCGCTACAAGCAGTTGATTTCTAAGGGAATTTCCGCTAATATCGACAGTCTTCGCGCAGACATCCGGGCGCGCGACGAGCGGGACATGAATCGCTCGGCTGCGCCCCTGAAGCCCGCCGAGGACGCCGTGCTGCTGGACAACTCGCAGTTGGGCATCGAGGAATCGGTGCAACGCTGCCTGGGCTGGTGGCACGAGCGCCGGCCGTTTGGCCGCCTGGCCTGAGCCATCCCGCTCAGGCTGCGCGTTCAGCGGCCACAGGGCCCACCGCCCCTCCCTCCTGGTGCGCACAGCACCGCCGGGGGCGGTGATCTCGTCAACCTCAACCCGGCAGGCCTCCCGGTCTGCAGCCAACGCCGGCGGCGCGCCGCCGGTCCAGGAAACACCATGCAAGAATCCTTTGCCGCCCTCTTCGAGGAATCGCTGAAGAGCGCCGACATGCGCGTCGGCGAGGTCATCTCCGCCGAAGTCGTTCGTATCGAGCACAGCCACGTCGTGGTCAACGCCGGCCTGAAGTCCGAAGCGTATGTGCCCATCGAGGAATTCAAGAACGACCAGGGCGAAGTCGAAGTCCAGGTCGGCGATTTCGTCTCGGTGGCGATCGACGCCGTCGAGAACGGCTACGGCGACACCATCCTGTCGCGTGACAAGGCCAAGCGCCTGGCCTCGTGGCTGGCGCTGGAAACCGCGCTGGAGTCGGGCGACTTCGTCACCGGCACCGTCAGCGGCAAGGTCAAGGGCGGCCTGACCGTGCTGGTCAACGGCATCCGCGCCTTCCTGCCGGGCTCGCTGCTCGACACGCGTCCTGTCAAGGACATGACGCCGTTCGAGGGCAAGACCATGGAATTCAAGGTCATCAAGCTCGACCGCAAGCGCAACAACGTCGTGCTGTCGCGCCGTGCCGTGGTCGAGGCCTCGATGGGCGAAGAGCGCGCCAAGCTGCTCGAGACCCTGACCGAAGGCGCGATCGTCAACGGCGTGGTCAAGAACATCACCGAATACGGTGCGTTCGTCGACCTCGGCGGCATCGACGGCCTGCTGCACATCACCGACATGGCCTGGCGCCGTGTCCGTCACCCGAGCGAAGTGGTCACCGTCGGCCAGGAACTGCAGGCCAAGGTCCTGAAGTTCGACGCCGAGAAGAACCGCGTCTCGCTGGGCCTGAAGCAGCTGGGCGACGACCCCTGGATGGGCGTGGCCCGCCGCTACCCGCAGGGCACCCGCCTGTTCGGCAAGGTCACCAACATCGCCGACTACGGCGCCTTCGTCGAGATCGAGCCGGGCATCGAAGGCCTGGTGCACGTCTCCGAAATGGACTGGACCAACAAGAACGTCGCGCCTTCCAAGGTGGTCACCCTGGGCGAGGAAGTCGAAGTCATGGTCCTGGAGATCGACGAGGACAAGCGTCGCATCTCGCTGGGCATGAAGCAGTGCAAGGCCAACCCGTGGGAGGAGTTCTCCGCCACGGTCAAGCGCGGCGACCGCGTCAAGGGCCCGATCAAGTCGATCACCGACTTCGGCGTCTTCGTGGGCCTGGCTGCCGGCATCGATGGCCTGGTGCACCTGTCGGACCTGTCCTGGCACGAGCCGGGCGAGACCGCCGTGCGCAACTACAAGAAGGGCCAGGAAGTCGACGCGATCGTTCTGGGCATCGATGTCGAACGCGAGCGCATCTCGCTGGGCATCAAGCAGCTCGACGGCGACCCGTTTGCCACCTTCACCTCGGTCAATGACCGTGGCGCCATCGTCAACGGCACCGTCAAGACGGTCGACCCGCGCGGCGCCGAAGTGCAGCTGGCCGACGACGTCATGGGCTACCTGCGCGCCTCCGAAATCAGCCGCGACCGCGTCGAAGACGCCCGCAACGTGCTGAAGGAAGGCGACGAGGTCTCGGTGATGATCGTCAACGTCGACCGCAAGACCCGCAACATCCAGCTGTCGATCAAGGCCAAGGACCAGGCCGACCAGCAGGAAGCCATGCAGCGTCTGTCGCAGTCCAACGAGCGCGAGAACGCCGGCACCACCAGCCTGGGCGCCCTGCTGCGCGCCAAGCTGGACCAGGGCGGCAACTGATCGCCTGAGAACGCCGAATGACCCGATCGGATTTGGTCAACAAGCTCGCGGAACGGTTCTCGCAGCTCACGCAGCGGGACACCGAGTTCGCGGTCAAGACCATGCTCGACGCGATGTCCGATGCGCTGGCCCGCGGCCACCGCATCGAGATCCGGGGCTTCGGCAGCTTCTCGATCAACCGCCGGCCGCCGCGCGTGGGGCGCAATCCCCGCAGCGGCGAGCAGGTCACGATCCCCGAGAAGCTGGTGCCGCACTTCAAGCCGGGCAAGGCGCTGCGCGAAGGCGTGGACGCCAGCCTGCCGGCCGATCCGGCCTGAGGCACGACACCATCCGCGCTGACCAGGGCCCTTCGGGGCCCTTTTTCATGCGCGGCCGGCCCTGCCTACAATGCGCCGAACATCCCTGCCCCGCCGATGCGCTTCATCGTCTGGCTCCTGCGAGCCTTCATCTTCTTCTCGCTGTTCGCCTTCGCGCTGAACAACCAGCATGTCGTGGCTCTGAACTGGTTCTTCGGCCACGCCTGGGAGACGCGCATGGTCTTCGTGGTGCTGGCGGCCTTCGGCGCCGGGCTGGTGCTGGGCGTGCTGGCCATGGCGCCCTCGTGGTGGCGCCAGCGCCGTCTGGCCCAGCGCAGCGCCGCACCGGTGGCCGCGCCAGCGGGACCGGCCCAGGCGCCCGCGGTGCCCGCCACCGCCTCGGTCAACGACCTCACCGACGCCCGCGCGCATGGAATTTGACCTCTCCTGGCTGCTGCTGGGGCTGCCGCTGGCCTTCGGCCTGGGCTGGCTGGCCTCGCGCATGGACCTGCGCCAGTGGAAGCGCGCCCAGTCCGATTCACCGCGCGCCTACTACCAGGGCCTGAACCTGCTGCTCAACGAACAGCAGGACAAGGCGATCGACGCCTTCATCGAGGCCGTCCAGCACGACCCCGACACCACCGAGCTGCACTTCGCGCTGGGCAGCCTGTTCCGCCGCCGTGGCGAATTTGAACGCGCGGTGCGCGTGCACCAGCACCTGCTGAACCGCGGCGACCTGGCCACCAGCGACCGCGACCGCGTGCAGCACGAACTGGCGCAGGACTTCATGAAGGCCGGCCTGTTCGACCGCGCCGAACAGGCCTACAAGGCGCTGCAGGGCACCCCCTTCGACACCGACGCCCGGTTGGCGCTGCTGGGCCTGTACGAGCGCTCGCGCGAGTGGGAGCAGGCCGCCGACACCGCCGCCGCGCTCGAAAAGCTGGGCACCGGTGCCTTCGGCACCCGCATCGCCCACCACTGGTGCGAGCGTGCGCTGGAACTGGACGGCCGCGGCCAGCCTGATGAGGCCGCCGCCGCGCTGGCCACCGCCCGCGCTGCCGCCCCCAACGCCCCGCGGCCGCTGCTGCTGGCCGGCCAGCGCGCGCTGCGCCTGGGCGATGCCGCCGGCGCGCTGGCGCTGTGGGGCGACCTGGAGGTGCGCGACCCGCAGGTCTTCCAGCTGGTGGCCCAGGACTATGCCGAGGCCGCCCGCGCCGCCGGCCAGCAGGAGGCCGCCCGCCAGCGCCTGACCGAGGCCTACCGCCGCGCACCCAGCCTGCCGCTGCTGCGCGCCCTGGCCCGGCTGGACGGCGCCGAGCTGGCCGACGCACCCGGCCTGCTGCCGCACCTGGCCGCCCAGCCCACGCTGAGTGCCGCGCTGGGTGTGCTGGCGCGGCCGGTCGAGCAGTGGGACGCCGCCAGCGCCCAGGCCGTGCGCGAGGCCGTGGCCCGCGCCGCCAAGCCGCTGCAGCGCTACCGCTGCGCCGCCTGCGGCTTCGAGGCGCAGCGCCACTTCTGGCAATGCCCGGGCTGCCTCAGCTGGGACAGCTTCCCGCCCCGGATGCTCGACGAACCCTGAGGGCCACCGCCCGGCCCGCTGCCCACCACCCGCCATGACGATCCGCCTGCTTGCCGTGTCCACCGCGGCCAACACCGATGCGGCCCTGCAGGAGCTGCTGCGCCAGGCCGGGCCGGAGGTCGAGCTGGTCCTGCACCTGGGCAACACCGAGTCCGACTACAAGGCCTCTGCTGTCTCGCGGATGAACCTGCGCCGCGGCCGTCGCGGCCACCTGACCCAGGACACGCGCTTCACCGGCCTGGCCCACGCATTGTTCATGCAGGAGGACTACGAGGAGCGGGTGGACGAGTTCATCGACCACCTGCACCGCCGTGCCGAGCCCTTTGCCCACCTGCCGCACCCGCTGCACGGCTTCCACGAATACTGGGACTACTTCCATGTGCTGGCGGATGTCTTCGCGCAGCGCATCGCCGAGAGCGGCGCCACGCATGCGCTGTTCTTCAACGTACCCCACCTGGTGCACGACACCCTGGTCTGGCAGGTGGCGCGGGCCATGGGCCTGCCCACGCTGATCGTCTCGCAGTCGCTGTTTCCCAACCGCTTCATCTCGATGCCGACGATCGAGGCCTACGGCCGCCTGCGCCCCGACGCCGAGGCCGCGCCGCCCTACCCCATCCAGCGCGGCGAGACCCTGCAGCACTTCTACATGAAGGGCATCGGCCAGCAGAAGCAGGCCAGCGGCCGCATCTCGCTGCGCGCGCTGGTGCAGCTGATGACCTTCCTGCTCACCAAGCGCAAGCTCAAGGCCTTGAACCCGCTGTACGTGGCGGGACTGCTGCGGCGCATGCAGCACATCTACGGCGGCCTGCCCGACTGGCGTGACCCCTTCGCGCGCTTCTTCCACGAAGACTCGCTGGCCTATTTCGAGCACCTGCTGCAGTTCGAGGACGTGCAGCCCGACTGGAGCCGGCGCTTCGTCTACTTCCCGCTGCAACTGCAGCCCGAGATGACCACCTCGGCGCTGGGCGGCCCGTTCAAGGACCAGGCCCTGGCGATCGAGTCGCTGGCGCGCATGCTGCCCGAGGACGTGGCCATCTACGTGAAGGAGAACCCCAAGCAGGGCGCCTTCATGCGCGGGCCGATGTTCTTCCACCGCCTGCGCCGCATTCCCAACCTGGTCTTCATGGCCTCGCACACCAGCACCCACGAGCTGACCGCGCGCAGCGAGTTCGTCGCCAGCATCAGCGGCACCGTGGGCTGGGAGGCGGTGCGCCAGGGCAAGCCGGCGCTGGTCTTCGGCGCCACCTGGTACGCCGACCTGCCGGGCGTGCACCGCTGGCACCCCGGCCTGCGCTTCGAGGATATCGTTGCCGCACCGCCCGACCACGCGGCGCTGGAGCGCTCGGTCGGCCAGTTTCTGCACCACTGCCATGAGGGTGTGGTCGAGCGCCACTACAAGACCCTGGTGCCGGACTTCGACGAGGCGCACAACGCCCGCCAGGTGGGCGCGGCGCTGCTGGCGCTGCTGACCGGCCGCACACCCACCACCTTCGCCTGATGCGCGCGCTCGGTGTGGTGCAGCGGCCCGGCGGGCGCTTCGTCCTCTTCGGCCTGGGCCTGCATGCGGCGGCATGGGCTCTGGGCTTCATGCTGACCAAGGACCTGGCCAAGTCGCTGGCCTGGTGGCTGGTGCTGGGCGGCGGGCTGTGGCTGCTGGCGGGCTGCCGCAGTCCGCGCGCGGCCAAGCACGTGTGGCTGCTGCTGGCCGGGCTGTTTGCGCTGGACATCGGCACCCAGGGCCTGCTGCGCGGCTACTTCGGCTCGCAGCCGCAGCCCAGCGTGATCGCCGAGTCGCTGGCCAACACCAGCGGTGCCGAGGTCGCCGGTTTCCTGGGCGAGCAGTGGCGCGCCATCGCCACCGGCCTGGGCTTCACCGCGGCCGCGCTGTGGAGCGCCTGGCGCTGGCGCCTGGCTCCCGCCGCCAACCACCGCGCGGCGCGCTGGCCGCTGATCGCCCTGCTGCTGCTGGCCGCCCTGCTCCACCTGAACCCGGCGATGCTGCGCGCCGAGCCGCTGGCGCGCTGGGGCGTGGTCTATGCCCGCCACCTGAAGGCCCAGCGCGAGATCGCCCAGCTCGACAGCACCCGCGCCGCGCTCTGGGCCCAGCGCGCCGACTGGCAGGTCCGGCGGCTGGACGAGCAGCCGCGCACCGTGGTGCTGGTCATTGGCGAGTCCAACACCCGCCTGAACTGGGGCCTGCTGGGCTACCCGCGCGACACCACCGCCGCGCTGGCCCAGGCCATGGCCCGGCTGCCCGGCAGCCATGTGCTGCTGCGCCAGGCCTGGTCGGCCGAAGCCTTCACGCTGCCCTCGCTGCGCCTGGCACTGACCGCCGCCACGCTGGAGCGGCCCGAGGACTGGGCCAGCACGCCGGATGTCACGCAGCTGGCCCGCGCCGCCGGCTACCGCGTGACCTGGCTGTCCAACCAGCCGGCGCACGAGGGCTGGTTCGCGTCGATGGCCGCCAGCGCCGACCAGCGCCGCTTCATCAACCACGGCAACTGGCGCGACAGCTCGGCCACCGACCACGACCTGCTGCCCGCGCTGGACCAGTGGCTGGCGGCCCCTGCGGCGCCGCAGGAGCTGCTGGTGATCCACCTGCTGGGCCAGCACTTCCACTTCGCGCAGCGCTGCCCTGCCGCCATGCGCCAGTGGGCCGTGGCCACCGAGGACGACGAGGTCACCCGCGCGCTGCGCGCCGCCGGCCGCAGCAGCAGCATCGTGCGCGCCCGCAACGAGTACGACGACGCGGTGCGCTGCGGCGCCGACGTGCTGGCGCGCATGATGGACGCGCTGCACCGTCAGCGTCCCGACCGCGCGCTGGAGCTGCTGTATGTCAGCGACCACGGCCAGGAGGTCGGCCACGTCAGCGACTTCGCCGGCCACAGCCAGAGCACCGAGGCCGGCTACGCCATCCCGCTCTACTGGTGGAGCCGCGGTACGGCGCCGGACCCAGCGCAGTTGCAGGCACTGGCGCAGCGCCCATTCCGGCTGGATTGGGCCGACCACGCCGTGCAGCACCTGCTGGCGGTCCGATCGCGCTACTACGAGCCCACGCTGGACCTGTTCGGCACCGAGTACGCACCACCCAGCCCGGCGCGCCCGCCGGCCCTGGCCGCGCGATGAACCGCCAACGCCGCCACTGGCTCGCCTGGTGCCTGAGCGCCCCTGTGGCGCTGCAGGCGGCCGACACGCGCCTGGAGGTCAACCAGGCCAACCAGGCCGAGCTGGAAATGCTGCCCGGCGTCGGTCCGGCCTTGTCCGAGGCCATCCTGGCCGAGCGCCGGCGTGGCGGACCGTTCAAGGACTGGCGCGCGCTGCAGCGCCGCGTCAAGGGCCTGGGCCCGGCCACCGCGCGACGCCTGTCACAGGCGGGTCTGCGCGTGAATGGCGCGGCTGTCTGAGCCTTCGCCTGACCAGCCACCCCGGCTGCGTCCGGCCTACCGGTCCCAACCGAAGAAGCGCCGCACGTCGTCACGCCGCGCCAGCGTATCGGCCTCGCCCAGCGCGATCAGCTCGCGGGTGTAGTCGGCCTCGAACAGCAGGTAGCTGGCCAGTGCCGCACCGCTGGTCGAGCCCGCCGACCCGGACACCCCCAGGCCGCGCAGCAGGGCGCGGACCATCGGCGGCAGCGCATGCAGGTGGCGCGCGGCCAGGTCATCCAGGCGCTGGCTGGGCGCGATCACCAGCAGCTCGACCGGCCGCAGGCTGCTGGCCTCGCGGGCCTCGGGCGGCATCAGCGACAGCGTGCGGTTGATGCGTTGCAGGCGCTCGATGTCCACCGCCAGCGTGTCCAGGAAGATGCTCGACAGCGCGTGGCCGCCGATCTGCGCCAGCGACGGATAGCCCGGGTCGACGTGGCGCTCGCCCGGCGGCTCATGCATGCGGCCGGCACCCACCACCAGCACGCGCTGCGCGCCCAGGTGGATGGCCGGCGAGATCGGCGCCGCCTGCCGCATCGACCCATCGCCCAGCCATTCGGGCATGCCATCGATCGACAGCAGCCGAGCCGGAAACACGAAGGGAATGGCCGACGAGGCCATCAGGTGGTCGATGCACAGCCGCTGCCGCACCGCCAGGCGCTGCGAACGCACCCAGGGTTGCGCCTCCTGGGCCGCCTCATAGAACGTGATGTGCTGGCCCGTGCTGTAGCTCGAGGCACTCAGCGCCAGCGCCTGCAGATGGCCGCTGGCGATCAGCTGCGGCAGGCGCTCGAGCCGGGCCGCCTCGGCCAGCAGCGCGGCCAGCGGCGTGTTGTCCAGCAGCGAGCGTGGCTTCTGGCGGCGCCAGCGCGCCAGCATCCAGCCGATCGACAGCATCGTCAGCCAGCCGGCGCCGCTGCGGATCACGCCCAGGGCGTCGGCACGGTAGACCTGTTCGGCGTGGAAATCGTGCCAGACCGCGTGCATGCGCGCCACGGTGGCGTCGAAGTCATCGGCACCGGCGGCCAGCACGGCGGCGTTGATGGCCCCGGCCGAGGTGCCGGCAATCACCGGAAACGGGGTCGGGGCGCCGGCCTGACCGGCCTCGGCGCGCAGCCGGCCCAAGGCCACGAGCACGCCGACCTGGTAGGCCGCGCGGGCACCGCCGCCGGTGAGCACCAGGCCCGTGACAGGGGACGAGGACGCGGACATGGGGCGAGTCTATGCCCGCCCCCGGTGCCTGCATTGCGAGGAAAAGACCGCTGTCGACCGATCAGTCGTGGCCGCGGCCGCGGCCATGCTCGCCGGGACCGTGCGGCTCGTAGCGGGGATGCGAGCGGTAGACCGGGGCCGGCGCAACATGGCGGCGATACCAGTCCTCGCGGACGAAGTACACCGGCACGCCGCAGGCGTTGTAGCGGCCGCAGTGGCGCGACCAGTGCTTGCGGTGGCCCGGCGGCACCCACAGATACACCGGCTGCGGCGGCGCCGAATAGACCGGTACCTGGCGCACCACCACCGGCTGCTGGACGATGACGTCCGGCTGCGGGAAGCGGCCGATGTCGATGCGCCCATACACGCCCGGCTGGCTGATCCCGATCGACACCCCGACCTCGGCGGCCTGGGCCGGTGATCCCAGCACGGCGGCCAGCAGGCCGGCGGCGCCCATCACAAGCAGGGGGGTCAGCTTCTTCATGTTCAGATCGGTCTCAAGTGGCGATGCGTGAACAACGCCGCACGCCCGGCCTTGGTTGTCACAGGGCGGCGGGCAAGCCGCAAGCAATTGTGAAGCGGCCGCCGCTCATCGGCCCTCGTCGTAGGCGATGCGCGCCTGCCCCTCGGCGGCCAGGGCGCGCCAGGCGGCCAGGGCCTCGTCGGCCGGCCAGAAGCGGCCGGCCTCGCCCAGGTCCAACTCGCCGCTGGCGCGGTCGCCGGTGATGCGAAGCCGCACCGGCAGGCCCTGGCGGGTCTCGCCCTGCTCGTCGCTGACCACCTTGGGCGGGTGCAGGCGCAGCAGTTCGGTGATGCGCGGCAGCGCCGCGGTGCTGCCGCCGCGCAGTTCCACCCACAGCTGGCGCCCGTGGCGCGCCCGCGCGGCGGGCAGGCTCCACACCGCGCTGACATCCAGCCGCAGGCCGCCGCTGAAGCGGTCGGGCTTCACCCGGCCCTGCACGATCAGCAGCTCGTCGTCCTTCAGCAGGTCGCGGTGGGCGTCCAGCAGCTCCTCGCCGGCCACGGCCTCGATCGGCTCGCTCTTGTCGTCGAGCTTGAAGATGCCCACGCGGCCGCGCTGGCCATTGATGATGCGCAGGTCGCTGACGATGCCGGCCAGCAGCTGCGGGTCGCGCGAATCGATCAGGTCGGCCACGCGACGCTTGACGAAGCGGCGCACCTCGGCCTCGTCCTGGTCGAACAGGTGGCCCGACAGGTAGAAGCCCAGCGCGGTCTTCTCCAGCGACAGCTTCTCGCGCACCGTCCAGGGCTCGGCCACCACCAGCGGCGGCTCCTGGGTGTGGCTGCCGTGGCCGTCGCCATCGTCGAAGTCGAACAGGCCGCCCTGGTTGGCGTTGGCCTGCTGGGTTTCGGCCCAGTCGAAGGCCAGCGACACGCTGGCCAGTGCCGCCGCGCGATCCGGGTGCTGCTCGTCAAACGCACCCGCCTTGATCAGCGCCTCGACCACGCGCTTGTTCACGCGGCCCTTGTCCACGCGCTGGCAGAAATTGAACAGGCTGCTGAAGGGCCCACCCTCCTCGCGCGCCGCCACGATGGCTTCGATCGCGCCCTGGCCGGTGCCCTTGATCGCGCCCAGGCCATAGCGGATCGCCTTGCGCCCCTCAGGCCCGGGCAAGGGCTCGAAGCGGTAGACGCCGCGGTTGACGCTGGGCGGCTCGAAGCGGATGCCGAAGTTCTTGACCGCGTCGTTCAGCAACACCTTGAGCTTGTCGGTGTCGCTGATTTCGATCGTCATGTTGGCCGCGAAGAACTCGGCCGTGTAGTGCACCTTCAGCCAGCCGGTGTGGTAGGCCAGCAGCGAGTAGGCGGCGGCGTGCGACTTGTTGAAGCCGTAGCCGGCGAACTTCTCCATCAGGTCGAAGATCTCGTCGGCCTTCTCGGGCTCGATGCCATTCTTCGCCGCGCCGTTGCGGAAGATCAGCCGGTGCTCGGCCATCTCCTCCGCCTTCTTCTTGCCCATCGCGCGGCGCAGCAGGTCGGCGCCGCCCAGGCTGTAGCCGCCCAGCACCTGGGCGGTCTGCATCACCTGTTCCTGGTAGACCATGATCCCGTAGGTCTCGGAGAGCACCGGCTCGACCAGCGGGTGCGGGTATTCCACCACCTCCTTGCCGTGCTTGCGCGCGACGAAGCTGGGGATCAGGTCCATCGGGCCCGGGCGGTACAGCGCGTTCAGCGCAATCAGGTCTTCCAGCCGGCTGGGCCGGGCGTCGCGCAGCATGCCCTGCATGCCGCGCGATTCGAACTGGAACACCGCCTCGGTCAGGCCGTCGGAGAAGAGCTTGTAGACCGCCTTGTCGTCCAGCGGCAGGTTCTCGTAGGCGAAGTCCTTCTGGTCCGGGTAGCGGCTGGTGATGAAGTCCTTGGCCAGCTCCAGGATGGTCAGCGTGGCCAGGCCCAGGAAGTCGAACTTCACCAGGCCGATGGCTTCCACATCGTCCTTGTCGTACTGGCTGACCGCGCTGTCGCTGCCGGGCTGCTGGTAGAGCGGGCAGAAGTCGGTGATCTTGCCCGGCGCGATCAGCACGCCCCCGGCGTGCATGCCGATGTTGCGCACCATGCCCTCGACATTGGCGGCCAGGCGCAGCAGCTCGGCCACCTCCTCGTCGTTCTTCTCGCGCTCCTCCAGCTCGGGCGCTTCCAGGCGCGCATAGATCACGCCCTTGTCGGGCTCGGGCGGCACCTTGGCCAGCGTCACCGTCTTGCCCGGCGGCGCCGGGATCAGCTTGGCGATGCTGTCCACATGGCCGAAGCCCATGCCCAGCACGCGGCCGATGTCGCGCAGCGCGGCCTTGGCGGCCATGGTGCCGAAGGTGGCGATCTGGCTGACCGCGGGGCGGCCGTACTTCTCCTTGACGTACTCGATCACCCGGTCGCGGTTGCCCTGGCAGAAATCGACGTCGAAGTCGGGCATCGACACCCGCTCGGGGTTCAGGAAGCGCTCGAACAGCAGCTTGTACTGCAGCGGGTCGAGGTCGGTGATGAACAGCACGTAGGCCACCAGCGAGCCCGCGCCCGAGCCCCGGCCCGGCCCCACCGGGCAGCCGTTGGCCTTGGCCCACTTGATGAAGTCCGAGACGATCAGGAAGTAGCCCGGAAAGCCCATCTTCAGGATGGTGCCCAGCTCGAACTCCAGCCGCTCCACATAGCGCGGCCGCTCGGCTTCGCGCTGCGCCGGGTCGGGGAAGAGCTGCTGCAGGCGCTTGTCCAGGCCGTTGTAGCTTTCCTCGCGGAAGAACTGCTCGATCGGCATGCGGCTGCCGTCGGGCAGCTCGGGCGTGGGGAAGTCGGGCAGCTGCGGCTTGCCCAGCACCAGGCTCAGGCTGCAGCGCTGGGCGATCTTCAGGGTGTTGGCGATGGCCGAGGGAATGTCGGCGAACAGCGCCTGCATCTCGGCCTGCGACTTCAGGTACTGGTCGCTGGTGAAGCGCTTGACGCGCTTGGGGTTGGCCAGCGTTTCGCCCTCGGCCACGCAGACGCGGGCCTCGTGGGCCTCGAAGTCATCGGGCGTCAGGAACTGCACCGGGTGCGTGGCCACCACCGGCAGGCCCAGCTCAGCGGCCAGCGGCACGGTGGCGCGCACCAGCGGCTCATGGCTGGGGATGCCGGCGCGCTGCAGCTCCAGGTAGAAGCGGCGCGGAAACAGCGCGGCCAGCTCGCGCGCCACCGCGGCGGCGCGGGCGGTGTCGCCCTGCAGCAGCGCCTGGCCCACCGCGCCATGCTCGAAGCCCGACAGGCAGATCAGCCCGGCGTGCAGCTCGCGCAGGTCGCTCCAGGCCACCCAGGCCTGGGCGCGCTGCACATGCTGGGTCCAGGCGCGGGCCAGCAGCTCCGACAGGTTGAGGTAGCCCTGCTTGTTCTGCACCAGCAGCAGCAGGCGCGTGGCCTGGGTGCGGTCGCCCGCGTCGGGCAGTGGCTCGACCCAGACATCGGCGCCCAGGATGGGCTTGACGCCCTTGCCGCGGCAGGCCTTGTAGAACTTGACCCCGCCGAACAGGTTGGCCAGGTCGGTGATGGCCATCGCCACCTGCCCATCGCCCTTGGCCGCCGCCGCCGCATCGTCGATCCGCAGGGTGCCATCGACGACGGAGAACTCGGTGTGGGTGCGCAGGTGGACAAAAGGCATCACGGCATTCTACGAAGGGCCGGCCACCCGACCGGCCCTGCGCAGCGTCCGCCTCAGGGACAGGTCTGCAGCGGAATATCGGCCGCGCTGCCGGTGCCGGCCACCTGGTCCGCCGTCAGCGTCAGGCACACCGGCAGCGATTCCACGCCGGCCGCGCTCACCGCCAGGCTCACCAGGCCGGCCGGCGTGCCGGTCTTCAGCGTGAAGCGGGTGCTGGTGATCTTGCGCACCTGCACGTCGGTGCTCTTCCAGTTGGAGGTGCGGCCGTACCAGACCGAGCTGCCGCCGGGCTGGCCGAAGCGCACGATGGGGTAGTTCTCGTCCGACTCGGCGTCGTCGCCATAGGTGCTGCCGGCGTTGGCGCCGGTCAGCTGGCGCCCGCTCAGCGTGAAGCGGCCCTTGCCGTCGTAGCGCACCGTTTCCACCGTGGGCCGGGCCTTGTCGGGCGGCGCGCCGTCGGCGGTGTAGATCCACACATCGGTGCCGCCGCGGGTGAACAGCACCTGGCCGGTGGGCAGCACCAGCATGCGGTGCACGAAGGCCGGGTCACCCAGCGTGACCGGCAGCGCAGGGCTGAGCGGCTGGATGGTGTTCTTCGCCGGGTTGTAGGTGAACAGCTGCGTCGGCCCCGAGAAGGCGGTGCCGGTGGAGGGGCTGGCATCGGCGGCCAGCATCACGCGGCCGTCGGGCAGCGCCGCCGCCGGCGCATCGACCGCACCGAACAGGCCCTGGGCGCCGTTGGGCAGCGTGCCGATGATGTCCGGACCGGCCGACCAGGTGTTGCTGGCCACGTCGTAGAGCGCCGTGTGGCCGGTGGCGCCGATCGTGATCACGCGGCCACCGCGGTCGCGGCTGCGCAGCGCCAGCGCGCCGCCGATCTCGTAACCCATGGCCGGGCTACTGAGCTGCGGGATGCTGCCCGCGGCGGTGCCGTCCGACGGGCTGCGGCCGCTCCACAGACCGGTCTTGGGGTCGTAGACCTCGGCGTAGCCGCCGCCGGTGGCGATGCTGCGGAACAGGTCATAGACCATCACCTTGCCGCCCGGCAGCTTGACGTAGGTTTCCTCGTCGCTGCTGTCGTCGTAGGCCTTGTCGGCGGCGCGGGTCCAGCTGTTGCTGGCGATGTCGTAGAGGTAGGTGCTGCGGTTGAACAGCGAACCGGCCAGGATGCGGTCCTTGTCGAGCAGCATGGTGGGGACGTCGCCGAAGTTGGCTTCCGGGTGCGGGGCGATCGGCGTCCAGACATTGCGCAGCGTGTCGTACCACTCGCCGGTGTTGGTCCAGTTGGCGTCCAGGTTGGGGCCGCTGTATTCGCCACCCAGCACCCAGACGTCGCCGCTGCGCAGCACGTGGCTGGCGAAGTACAGGCGGTTGGTGCCCATGCCGGCCACGCGGCTCCAGCGGCCGTTGGCGTAGTTGCCGTTGGCGTCCGGGCTCAGCTTGAGCCAGATGTTGCCGGGGCCGTCGTAGGAATGGGCCAGCACCGTGCCGTCGGTCAGCAGCAGCATGGTCTCGACGCTGTTGGGCGGCGTGCGCGCGACCGGGGTCCAGCTGGCGGCGGCGGCGCTCAGCGGAGCGCAGGCCAGGCTGGCCAGCGTCAGCGCACAGGCCAGGGTCTTCGACGACTTCAATGCGGGCATGGGTCCGGGTCTCCTCGTGGGTTCTTCGTGGGCGACACAGTGTCGCAAAGTGTTACCAGCCGCCCACCAAAGGCCGCTCCCACCCCCCACGTTTCAGGTCCCACAGAAGTCACACTCGCGTTACCCAAGGGGGTCAGGGCCCCCCTGGGGCGGCTCCTAGAATCGGCCGATGCTGTCCGTCCTGCTGCGCGCCTTCGGTATCCTGCTGATGCTGACCGCCGTGGCCCTGCCGCTGGCGCGGGCGCCCGACCGCTCGCCGGAATCGCTGGTGGCCCGCTGGGCGCCACGGCCCTCCGAGCTGGTGGACGTGGGCGGCCTGATGGTCCATCTGCGCGACGAGGGGCCGCGCAACGACCCCACCCCGCTGCTGTTCATCCACGGCCTGGGCTCCAGCCTGCACACCTGGGAAGGCTGGGCCAGCGCACTGCGCGCGCAGCGCCGGGTGATCCGCTTCGATCTGCCCGGTGCCGGCCTGACCGGCCCCTTCCCCGAGCCCCAGCCCCAGGACTACCGCAGTGAAACCCTGGCCCGCTTCACGCTGCAGCTGATGGACCAGCTGAAGCTGCGCCAGGTGGTGCTGGTGGGCCATTCGCTGGGCGGCGAGGTGGCCTGGCAGCTGGCCAGCCGGTCCCCCGAACGCATCAGCCGGCTGGTGCTGCTGGACGCCACCGGCCTGGCGATCGAGCCGCTGGAGGTGCCCCCGGGCCTGCGCCTGGCCCGCGTGCCGGTGCTGGGCTGGCTGGGCCAGTCGCTGCTGCCGCGCGGCGTGGTCGAGGCCACGCTGGAAGCGGTCTACGCCGACCCGCGGCGCCTGACGCCTGAACTGGTCGATCGCCATTTCGAACTGCTGCTGCGCGACGGCAACCGCCAGGCCCTGCGCCAGGCCCTGCTGCAGCAGCAGCCGGGGCGCGATGTCGAGCGCCTGGCCAGCCTGCGCCTGCCCACGCTGCTGCTGTGGGGCGAAAAGGACCGCGTGGTGCCGCCCGCCGCCGGCGCCGAGTTCGCCCGGCGCATCCCCGGCGCGCAGTTCCAGGTGCTGGCCGGCCTGGGCCATGCGCCCCACGAAGAGCTGCCGGCGCGCAGCCTGGGCGCGCTGCAGGCGTTTCTGCCGCCGCGCTGAGGCACATCCCCCCGCGCTGCGGCTGGCGGATCTGCCCCGCCTTGGCCCGCCTATTCCGCCCCATGGCCCCGGGCCGCCCTGACTAGCATCGGCTGGAGACCCTCTCTGTGTCCCAGCCATGCCCGCGACCACCCTTGCCGACCCCGTTGCCGCACCCGTAGCCTCGACCGCCGAGGCCGATCTGGCGCGCCTGCGCAGCGGCGCCTGTCCGCTGGCCGAGCTGCTGGACCGCACCGCCGCCTGGCAGGCCCGGGGCGACGACGACACCGCGATCCACCTGTACGCCGAGTGGCTGGCCCACACCGACTCGCCCTTCCGCCATGTGGCGCTGTTCAACCAGGGCACGCTGCTGGCCGCCCGCCAGCGCGACCCTGAGGCCGAAGCCGCCTACCGCGAGGCCCTGGCCCTGCTGCCGGCCTTCTCCCAAGCCCGGCTGAACCTGGGCCACGCGCTGGAGCGCCGTGGCGACACCGACGGCGCGCTGGCCGAGTGGGCCCGTGTGGTGGCCGACACCCGCCCCCTGCCCGACGACCCGCGCCCCGAGCAGCGCGAGCTGTGCCTGCACGCGCTGAACAACCTGGCCCGCCTGAACGAGCAGCTGCGCCGCTTCGACGTGGCCGAGGCGCACATGGTCGACAGCCTCACGATCAAGCCCGACCAGTTCGACGTCATCCAGCACTACGTGCACATCCGCCAGAAGCAGTGCGAGTGGCCGCTGTACCGCACCGTGGGCGAGGTCACGCCCAACCAGCTGCTGCTGGGCACCTCGGCGCTGGCCATGCTCAGCGTCAGCGACGACCCGGCGCGCCAGCTGATGGCCGCGCTGCGCTTCGTGCAGGAGAAGCTGCCCAGGACCAACCACCCCCCGCTGCACACCAGCGGCCCGCGGCGCGAGGGCCGCATCCGCATCGGCTACCTGTCGGGCGACCTGGCGATGCACGCGGTGGGCCTGCTCACCGCCGAGCTCTTCGAGCTGCACGACCGCAGCCGCTTCGAGACCTTTGCCTTCTGCTGGAGCCGCGAAGACGGCAGCCCGCTGCGCGAGCGGCTGCTGAAGTCTTTCGAGCACGTCTACCGCATTGGCCAGATGGACGACACGCTGGCCGCGCGGCTGATCGCCGGCCTGGGCATCGACGTGCTGATCGACCTGCAGGGCCTGACCAATGGCGCGCGGCCCGCCATCCTGGCGCTGCGCCCGGCGCCGGTGCAGGTGAGCTACCTGGGCTTTCCCGGCACCTGCGCCATCCCCGGCGTGGACTGGATCGTCGCCGACCGCTTCGTCATGCCCGAGGCGCTGCTGCCCTTCCACACCGAGCGGCCGATCTACCTGCCAGTGTGCTACCAGGTGAGTGACCGCCAGCGCCCGGTGGGCGCGGTGCCCACCCGCGCGCAGTACGGCCTGCCCGAGGACGGCTTCGTCTACTGCAGCTTCAACAACAACTTCAAGTTCACCGACGAGGTGTTCGACAGCTGGATGCGCACCCTGGCCGCGGTGCCCGGCAGCGTGCTGTGGCTGCTGGCCGACAACGACTGGACCCGCGCCAACCTGCTGGCCCGCGCTGCGCAGCACGGCATTGCCGAGCAGCGCCTGGTGTTTGCGCCGCGCGTGGCGCCGCCCGACTACCTGGCCCGTTTCGCGCTGGCCGACCTGATGCTCGACACCTTCCCCTACAACGCCGGCACCACCGCCAGCGATGCGCTGTGGATGGGCCTGCCCATCGTCACGCTGGCCGGGCGCAGCTACATCTCGCGCATGGCCGGCAGCCTGCTCACCGCGGTGGGCCTGCCCGAGCTGATCACCGAGACCCTGCCCGACTACGAGCGCCTGGCCGTCGCCATCGGCCGCTCGCCCGGCCGTGCCCGCTCGTACCGCCGCTACCTGGAGCGCGAGGGCCGCCAGTCGCCGCTGTTCGACATGCCCGCGCGTGTGCGCGAGTTCGAGGACGCGCTCGCCACCCTGGCGCTGAAGGCGCGCCAACCCGAATGAGCCCGGCCACCGCGTGAGCACCGCCACCGCCGCCGCTGCCCCCACCGCCGCCCCGAAACGGGTGGCGATGGAGCACGACGCCCTGCTGCAATCGCTGGTCTGGCTGACGCGCCACCACGGCCGCGAGCGCTCGGCCAGCGCACTGCTGGTGGGCGTGCCGGTGGACGGTCACGCCCTCACGCCCGCGCAGGCGCTGCGCGCCCTCACCCAAGCGGGCTACCGCACCGGCCTGCTGCCGCGCCCGCTGGCCGACATCAGTCCGCTGCTGTTCCCGGTGGTGGCGCTGATGCGCGACGACGACGCCTGCATCCTGCGCCGCCGCATTGAATCGCCGCAGCACGGCGGCCGCTCCTACGAGATCGTGCTGCCCGCCGCCGGCGGCGCCACGCTGATCGTGGGTGAGCAGGAGCTGTCGCAGGAATACCTGGGCCATGTGATCGCCGCCACGCCGCAGCTGCCGGTGGTGCACGACGAGGACGACAACGGCCTGCTGGGCCACGGCGGCCACTGGCTGTGGGGCACGCTGCGCCGCTTCGTGCCCTACTACCGCGCCGCGCTGCTGGCCGCGCTGATCAGCAACGTGATGATGCTGGTCACCGGCCTGGTCAGCTCAGTGGTGTTCGACAAGGTGATCCCGCAGCAGGCCTTCGTCACGCTGTGGACACTGGCCGCCGGCGCCGTGCTGGCGCTGGGGCTGGACCTGGCGGCGCGGCAGATCCGCGCCCACCTGATCGACGTGTCGGGCCGCAAGGCCGACCTGATCATCGGCTCGCTGCTGTTCCGCCAGACGCTGGGCGTGCGCATGGAGCACCGGCCGGTGTCGGCCGGCGCCTACGCCCACCACCTGGCGCAGATCGAAACCGTGCGCGACTTCTTCGCCTCGGCCACGCTGGCCACGCTGTCCGACCTGCCCTTCATCGCGCTGTTCATGGCGATGACCTTCATCGTCGGCGGCCCGCTGGGCTGGGTGCTGGCTGGCGCGGTGCCGCTGATCCTGGCCGTGGTGCTGGTGATGCAGGGCTCCTTGCGCCGCGCGATGAACGCGGGCCTGCGCCACCAGACCGACCTGCAGGGCGTGCTGGTGGAGGCCGTGGACGGCCTGGAGGACCTGAAGGCCAGCGGCGCCCAGGGCCGCTTCCTGCGCCGCTATGAAGACGCCACCGCGCTGGCGGCCGAATCGGCGCTGCGCGCCCGCTCGGTCAGCGCCTGGAGCAACAACCTCAGCGGCAGCGCGCAGCAGCTGGTGACGGTGGTGATGCTGGTCTGGGGCGTGTACCTGATCCATGACGGCGTGATCACCGCCGGTGCGCTGATCGGCGCGGTGATGTTCGCCGGCCGCGCGGTGGCGCCGCTGGGCAGCGTGATCGCGCTGGCCAACCGCTACCAGGGTGCCCGCGCCGCGATGACCGCACTCGACCGCCTGATGCGCCTGCCGCTGGAGCGCGACGAGCAGCGCCAGTACGTGGTGCGCCCGCAGCTGCGCGGCGGCCTGGCCCTGCGCCAGGCCAGCTTTGCCTACCCGCCCACCGGCCAGGACCGGCCGCCTAAGGTGCTGTCGGACGTGACGCTGCAGTTCGCCCCTGGCGAGCGCGTGGCCATCCTGGGCCGCATCGGCTCGGGCAAGTCCACGGTGCTGCGCCTGCTGGCGGGCCTGTACCAGCCCACCGACGGCCGGGTGGAGGTGGACGGCATTGATCTGCGCCAGATCGACCCGGTGGACTACCGCGACCAGATCGGCTTTGTGGCCCAGGACCCGCGCCTGTTTGCCGGCACGCTGCGCGACAACGTGCTGCTGGGCCGCTCGCATGCCGACAGCGTGCGCCTGCAGCAGGTGGCCGCACTGACCGGCCTGGACCGCCTGGTGGCCAGCCACCCGCTGGGCTGGGACCTGCCAGTGGGCGAGCGCGGCGCACTGCTGTCGGGCGGCCAGCGCCAGCTGGTGGCGCTGGCGCGCTGCCTGATCACCACGCCGCGCATCCTGCTGATGGACGAGCCCACCAGCTCGATGGACGCGCAGTCTGAAGTGCAGTTCCTGCAGCGCCTGGCCGCCTCGGCCGGTGACCGCACGCTGCTGGTGGTGACCCACCGGCCCGCGGTGCTGGAGCTGGTGAACCGCATCGTGGTGGTGGATGCCGGCCGCGTGGTGATGGACGGCCCGAAGGCCGCCGTGCTGGCCGCCTTGTCCGGCGCTGCCAAACCAGCCGCTGCGCCCGCCGCAGCCCCCGCGCGATGAAGCCGCCCGACACCCGCCGCTGGTTCTCGGCGCCGCCCGAGCGGCAGCCCTTGGCCACAGGCGCGCCGGTGACGCAGCCACCCACGCTGAAGCACACCCTGCCGCCTGAGCCCGCTGCTGCGCCTGCCCCGGAGCGCGCCAGCAAGCGCCTGCTCAACGCCGCCCAGGCCGCCTCCCCCCGCCCCACCCACGCCCCGCTGCGCCCCGGCGACGAAGACTTCCTGCACGCCGTGCGCGCCGCCCAGCAGCTGGAGCCGCGCCGCGCGCCGCGCCTGGCGCTGTGGCTGATGGCGGTGGCCATCACGCTGGCCGCGCTGTGGGCCGCCACCACCCGCGTGGAGCAGATCACCCGCGCCGAAGGCCGCGTGATCCCCGAGACCCGCGAGCAGGTCATCTCCAGCCTGGAAGGCGGCCTGCTGGCCGAGCTGCTGGTGCGCGAGGGCGAGGCCGTGCGCGCCGGCCAGCCGCTGCTGCGCATCGACCCCACCCGCGCTGAATCCTCCCAGAACGAAGGCGCCGCGCGCCGTCTGGCGCTGCTGGCCACCACCGCCCGCCTGCAGGCCGAGGTGCAAGGCCGCGAACCCAGCTTCCCTGCTGAACTGAAGGACCAGCCCCGCCTGGTGGCCATGGAGACCGAGGCCTTCCAGGCCCGCCGCCGCCTGCTGGAAGAAGCCGTGGGCGCCAACCGCCAGAGCATCGCGCTGGTGGGCAAGGAACTGGCGGTGGCCGAGGACATGGCCCAGCGCGGCCTGATGTCCGAGGTGGAGGTGGTGCGCCTGCGCCGCCAGATCAACGACATGCAGCAGCAGATGCTGGAGCGCCGCAACCGCTTCCGCCAGGACGCCAGCACCGAGCTGCTGCGCGTGCAGGGCGAGCTGGCCCAGCTGGACGAGCAGATGGTGGCGCGCGAGGACGCGGTGCGCCGCACCGTGGTGAACTCGCCGGTGGACGGCCTGGTCAAGAACATCCGCCAGCACACGCTGGGCGGCGTGATCTCGCCCGGCGCACCCATCCTGGAGATCGTGCCGCGCAGCGAGCACCTGCTGGTGGAGATGCGCCTGAAGCCCGCCGACGTGGGCTTCGTGCGCATCGGCCAGGCGGCCGAGGTGAAGCTGTCGGCCTACGACTACAACCTGTACGGCGGCCTGAGCGGCACTGTCGAATCGATCAGCCCCGACGCCCTGGGCGAGGCCGAGCGCCCGCCCAATGCGCCCGATGCCACCTGGTTCCGCGCCCTGGTGCGCATCCAGACCAACCACCTGCGCAGCGCCGACCAGGTGCTGCCGGTGATCCCCGGCATGACCGCCACGGTGGAGGTGAACACCGGCGAGCGCACCGTGCTGGAGTTCGTGCTGCGCCCCCTGCTCAAGGCCCGCGAGGCCTTCCGTGAACGATGAGACACGCCCACACGCTTTCGCTTGTTGCCAGCGTGCTGCTGGCGCTGCCCGCCCACGCCGAGCCCACCGGCTGCCAGCCGCCCACCGCGCTGGCCCAGCCGGCGGAATCACCGCCGCCGCGCCAGAGCCTGGTGCAACTGCTGGCCCTGGCCGAACAGCGCAGCCAGGCCATCGGCGCCGCCCGACTGCTGACCGAGGCCGCGCAGAGCGACCTGCAGGAAACCCAGGCCGCCAAACAGCCCCAGGCGCAACTGAGCTGGATGGTGGGCGCCACCGGCAGCCGCAGCCAGCTGCTGCCCAGCCGCAGCGATGCGCTGAACCGCCCTTCCCTGCAGGTGGGCGCACCGCTGTGGGACGGCGGCCGCCAGCAGGCGCTGGAAGACTGGCGCGGCCAGCTGGCCGAAGCCGCCCGCCAGGGCCAGCTGAACGCCGCCGAGCAACTGCGCGTGCAGGTGGTCAACCTGGCGTTCGATCGCAGCCGCTACCGCCTGCAGGCGCAGGTGTGGCAGCAGTACACCCACAAGGTCTGCACCCTGGTGCAGGCGCTGGAAGACATCGTCGCCCGCGACCGCGGCCGCGCCAGCGAACTGGTGCAGGCCCGCAAGCAGTTGCAGCAGGCGCAGCTGTCACGCCAGCAGGCGCTGAGCGCCATGCAACTGACCGACACCCGGCTGCGCCGCTACGTGGGCGAGTACCTGCCCGACGTGCCCAGCCTGGCCGCGCTGATGACCGAACTGCCCGAGCTGCCGCAACTGCACCAGCGCGCCACCGGCGCCGCCGAAGTGCTGCAACTGGAAGCCCAGCAGCACGCCGCCGAACAACTGGCCAACGCCACCGCCGCCAGCCAGCGCCCGCAGTTAAGCTGGGCCGTGCAGGCCAGCCGCGACCTGGCCGGCGACCGCCAAAGCCAATGGCAGGCCGGCGTGACCCTGAGCCTGCCCCTGTTCAACCCCGGCGCCGCCCCCGCCGAGCGCGCCGCCCGCCAACGCGCCGAAGCCGCCCGCCTTCAGCGCGAAGACACCCTGGCCACCCTGCTCAACCGCATCGACCAGGTCCACGGCCAGGCCGAAGCCGCCTTCACCCGCGCCCGCGACGTGGTGCAGGTCCTGCGCGACTCCGAACGCGTGCGCGACGACACCCTGCAGATGTGGCAACAACTGGGCCGCCGCTCCCTCTTCGACGTGATGTCGGCCGAGGGCGATCACTTCAACCTGCGCCTGGCGTACGTGGACGCGCTGCACGATGGGCAGCAGTCGGTGGCGCTGTTGTGGTCGTTGGCGGGTGGGGTGCAGCAGCCGCTGCGGTAAGCGCGGCGGGCTTGACGACAACGTCCTTCCAGCCCAGTCACGCGAGGCCGACTTGGCCCCGATTGGCTACCGGGTCCAGTTCTCGACCCGCAGCCCCTTGACGCGCCCGAAGTCCTTGACGTTGTTCGTCACCACGGTCGCGCCCAAGGCCCGCGCATGCGCCGCGATCATCAGGTCTGCGGCGCCCAGTTGCGCGCCGCGACGCTTCAGGTCGGCGCGGATCTCTGCATAGTGGGGCGCCGCCTCCTGCGGCCAGTCCAGCACCGCCAGGTGCAGGGCCAGGCTGTCCAGCACCTGCTGATTCTGCTTGCGCTTGGCCGCGGCCGAGGCTTGCACTCCATAGCTCAACTCGGCAAAAGTCACCGCTGACATCAGCTGCTGCTGCAGCGGAACCGACTGCACCTTGTCCGCCAACACCGCCGACTCGCCGCGCATCAGGAAGATGCAGGTGTCGGTGTCCAGCATGTACAGCGGCAACATCAAAACCGGCGCTCCTGGACGGGCAAACGTTCCGTCTCCGCCATGAAGTCAGCCGACGCGGTCAAGCCCAAAGCAAAAAAGCCGGACCAATCCGTGGGTCGCGGCGTCAACACAACGCTCTCGCCCTCGCGGCGGATGAATACCTCGCGCACCGACTCCGGAAACCGAAACTCAAGCGGCATCGTCACCGTCTGGGAGCGGTTGTTCCAGCCGATGCGCGCGGTGGGACGTTGCTTGGGGGTGTGCTGCTCTGCCATATGGCATAGCATATGGCAACATCATGCTTTCGGCAAGCCTGATGCTCCCCCTATTGCCGCCCGTCCATCCGCCAGCCATCCTGGAGTGGGCACATGATCCGCCGCAGGCGCGAGCCACACATCGGCGCACCGATGAAGAAGATTCCCGGTGTCCTCCCAGTCCAAGCCACGTCCCCCCCAAGCCGCTCACGCGGTTCAAGACACTGCGCAACCGGGGCGCGGAACTGTTGCAGTCCATCCTCGACATGAAGGCCGGCCGAGTCCAGGTGGTTCACATGCCGACCAAAGAGGCGCACGCAGAGGTCAGGCCGTCGCCGCGGGAGTCTGGCCAACCCTCACCGACAGGACCCGGCTGACCCACAGCGGCGCACGCGCTGCCCCAACCGCACCAGCGCGCCACCTGCGCCGCCGAAGTGCTGCAACTGGAAGCCCAACAGCACGCCGCCGAACAACTGGCCAACGCCACCGCCGCCAGCCAGCGCCCCCAAGTGAGCTGGGCCGTGCAGGCCAGCCGCGACCTGGCCGGCGACCGCCAAAGCCAATGGCAGGCCGGCGTGACCCTCAGCCTGCCGCTCTACAACCCCGGCGCCGCCCCCGCCGAGCGCGCCGCCCGCCAACGCGCCGAAGCCGCCCGCCTGCAGCGCGAAGACACCCTGGCCACCCTGCTCAACCGCATCGACCAGGTCCAGGGCCAAGCCGAAGCCGCCTTCACCCGCGCCCGCGACGTGGTGCAGGTCCTGCGCGACTCCGAACGGGTGCGCGACGACACCCTGCAGATGTGGCAACAACTGGGCCGTCGCTCCCTCTTCGACGTGATGTCGGCCGAGGGCGACCACTTCAACCTGCGCCTGGCCTATGTGGACGCGCTGCACGATGGGCAGCAGTCGGTGGCGCTGTTGTGGTCGTTGGCGGGTGGGGTGGGGCAGCCGTTGCGCTGAGCGAGGCGGGCGCCGCTGAGGCGCTCGTACCCATCCATCGCGGAAGTTGGGCGCATTAATTCTGTCGGTGCTGTCGACCTCCAGCGTGCGTGCCATAAGCCCAGGCGTTCAACGCACACGCACTTGGCCACGAGCGAGTTCATCAGCCGGCAGTTCCAGCGCGTGCTGCCCGTCGGCCTGCAGCGCATCCGGCACAACAGCGTGCGGCCAACGGCTCCAAGAGGACCCAGTGGGCCCAGACCCGAGTAGCATTGGAGCAGCCCGCTGCAGGTGATCCAGATCCCGCACGGCCTGCGCCGTCTGCCAGCCCCAGGGGCCGGCATCACCTCAGCACATGCTGGCCCGGGCGCCGCAACTACACACGCCGAGTCTAGCCAACACACACCGCCGCAGCGCCAGCACTCAATATGTGGCGCGGAGCAGCTGTGCGCCACCCGCGCAGGGCTGACACCGCGCGATGCGCACGGGCTCAGCGCCGTTACCCGCAGCGCCGCGCCAAACCGAGCAAACCCCCATGCCGGGGGGCTTTACGCCGGCGGCCCTGCCACCATAATGGGCTCAAACAGCGGCCCCGGGCGATCCAATCCCCATTAAGCCGCCACAGAGGCCTCCGCGGCTAGGGACGGCACGATGGTTCAGTTCAACACGGTTTATCTGCCTCGGCTGCCCGCCGAGCACGCTGCCGGCCGTCGTGCTCGGCAGATAAACGCTATCTGTTGGGCACCAGTAGCATCATCGCTTTCGAAAGGAGATTTCGTTCATGTTCAGTGTTGAAAGCAGAGCAATTTCCAGCTTCGGAACGCGAAGCGACATGTACGCCACGATCGTTCATCTGCCTCAGCGGCTAGAGGGGGATCTGCCGGATTTTCTAGCAAGTTGCGTTGGCATCCCAAATGAATGCACGACAACTTATCAGCAGTACCTTGATCTCGCCTCCCTAGGTCCACTTCCTCCCGGTCACAATGGAAAGCATCGACCAAATCACGAGAAAGTTCCTACTTGGCTTGAGACGCAAAATGCATTCATCCGTCAGTCGCTTAATGTGCAGTTGTCTTTGAGAAGGCCTGCAGTCGTTGTTGATCTCGACAGGAAAGAGATCACTGTCCAATGCCTCCAACGGAGAAATATTGCTTGGCACGGTTTGAGATATTGGCTTGAAGAAGTTAGCGGAAGCCAGTATTTGCAAGATCGCAAAATTCCAAAGCTAAGCGGTGAGTTGCTGGCCGCGTACTCAATGATGCTCGATGAGCTTCTCCTCGACCCTGAGGACGTAGAGTCATCGGAGCGCTATTTTGAAGAAACACTTAAGCACTATCAGCTAGCGTTTTCTCATTCGCCTGAAATCGGAAGCATTACCTTACATGAATTGCTAAAGGGTGGTATCAGGTCTGCCTGTCTGCTGCCCCTTGCAACCGGGGTATGGGCCGGACACACGAATCTGCTAAGCGGCGATTTGCTGACTGGATTTGAAATGGTTGGGGCTGGTGGCGGAATGACGATCTGCGCACTTAGCACGCTGTGGGTATCTGATCGAATAATGCGGGGCATCAAGAGCTTTGGCCCCACTGAAGGCTCCCAACCCATCGCTCCAGGGGACGCGCCCCAAGCGGCGCGTCCCTGAGCTTCACGTTAGACCCAACAACTTGTCGAATCGACCACTACAACATCCAGGAGGAAACCATGACAACAAGCGCAGTCACCGATCTTTTCAAAGGCCAGCTTGATACGGAATTATTGCATCTGGCGACATCCCGCCCATACTTGAATCTAGTGAGTCAACAACCCGACCCAGGCGTCGCTTTTCCTCACTGGTACTTCGAGAGAATCGAGCAAATGACCAAATCCGAAGCGGATGAAATCATAACCGATGGATTTGAGGATGAAAAAATTGATGCAATTGATATATCAGAAGATGGCTCGACAGTTCGATTCTTTCAGTTTAAAAATCCAAAATCAAAACACAGCGGAATTGAAGATGCAGCAGTAGACGGACTGCTTGCAACCATAGATGTATTCCTGCTGCCAAGAAAAAAGAAAACAGGCCTTGAAGACATATTCAACGAAATCAGGTCCGCAATACGGACCGCGTACAAAATTGTTTTCGTCTCATCAGGCAAAGGACTATCCAAATCCCAGCAGTCGAGGATTGAATCAAAACTTAATGCCCTTAATGGACCGAATCGAAACGCCTTTAGTTACGAGGTCGTCACACTCAACGACCTGCTAGATAAGATATATCTACAGAGCATACCCACCGTCAACTCCGAAATTCAATGGAAAATTGACACCCCACCATATCAGACAAAAATAAGCGAGCACAAATCTCTGGTCTGCCATGTGGACGGGAAAAGCCTGTCAGACACATTCGAAACCCACGGTGAAAAACTCCTTCAACAGAACATCAGAAACAGTGAGGGCGCCACCGCAGCGAACAAAGACATTTACATCAGCGCCACATCAAGCGAAAGCGAGAACTTCTATTTCTACAACAATGGCATAACAATATTATGCGATGAATGGGAGTACGATCAACCTTCATGGATCTTGCGGATCAAGCGCCCTCAGATTGTCAATGGTGGGCAAACCATTCGCCAAATTCATGCAGCGAGCCAAGACAAGAAACTGAAGGCTGACGTTAAGGTACTGCTTCGTGTGATCTCTATCGGTGGCAACAAAGACTTTGCAGGCCATGTCGCTGTAAACCTCAATAATCAAACAATCGTAAAGCCTTCATTTCTTAGGTCCAATCACCCGTTCTTTATCCAAATGCAGCATGCGCTTTTGCCGCTTGGATGGTATCTCGAGAGAAAGCCAGGTGACTGGGAAAACCTTACAGACTCGGAGCGAGCTGATTTGCTGTCAAAGATTGGCAATGACTCCAAGATTATTCAACTCCAAAGCGGATGTCAGGCATATTGCGCTGTATTTATCCAAGACCTCGACTTAGCGAAGAAGAATCCGAAGAACATATTCATATCGGCACAATCCGGCGGAAAATTTGAACTGATAGCAATCTCCAACTTTACTGCCGAAAAGCTCGCATTTGCTCATGGCATCATGAAGTCGATTGATGACCTGAAACAGCAAGTAAAGGCACTGAGAAATAAGCCAGCAAAGTCTCAAAACGCAGACCTTGCCAAGCTTCTTGGCTCGCCTACGCCGGTCAAGTGGGACGAGTTCGTATTAATGCTTCCTCAAGCAAGCCTCTTCATTGCCACACTTGTTGGCTATCAAATTGGCGACCAACAGTTCAGTAAAGTCGCTCAAGCCTCTATACAAAAGTACATCAAGAAGGCCGCACTTAAGACCTTTGCGAAGGGGAGCGACTCCGAGGGCTCATGGCCAACATTACTAAAGAGTCAGGCATTCTTTGAGGCAGTTAAAAAGGGTATGCGCATCACAAAAGTCTAAGGAAGGTCTGAATAGATCGCTCCACGTCGTGCTTGGCATCGACGTGAAGCCCTGAGACGATAGGGACCATGAAGCAGCACAGCCTGGGCCTGGGACAGACGGCCAAGCGAACGCGGCGCCGGGAGTTCCTGGACGAGATGGAGAAGGTCGTGCCCTGGGCTGATCTGGTGGCCTTGGTGTCGCCGTATCTCCCTGAAGGCAAGCGGGGCCGCCCACCGTTCTCGCCCGAGACCTTGCTGCGCATTCACTTCATGCAGCAGTGGTTTGCGCTGAGCGACCCGGCGGTGGAAGAGGCGCTGCACGACATGCCGGTGTTCCGCGAGTTCGCGGGACTTGAAAGCTGCGACGAGCGACTATCTGACGAGAGCACAATCCTGCGCTTCCAGTATTTGCTGGAGAAGCACAATCTGGCTGCCCAGATCCTGCAGACCATCAACGACCTGCTGAGCGCCAAGGGCGTGATGCTCAAGAGCGGCACCGTGGTGGACGCCACCTTGATCGCTGCACCCAGCTCGACCAAGAACAGCAGCGGTGAGCGCGACCCGGAGATGAAGCAAAGCCGCAAGGGCCAGCAGTGGTACTTCGGCATGAAGTGCCACATCGGCGTGGACATCGAGTCGGGCTTGGTCCACACGGTCAAGGGCACCAGCGGCGCGGTCAACGATGTGATCGAGGCCAACAACCAGATGCCCAGCAGCGACCGCGAAGTCTTTGCAGACGCGCACTACCATGGGGCAAGTAAGCGGCCCGACGCCCGCGACGGCGTGACCTGGCATTTCACCATGCGGCCGGGCTCGCGCAAGACGCTGGACCCAAGCGATCCGCTGGGTCGACTCGTCCAGCAGTTGGAGCGCGTGAAGGCCGGCATCTGGGCGCGGGTTGAACATCCCCTTCCGCGTGGTCAAACGCCAGCTCGGACATGCCAAGGTTCGCTACCGCGGTCTGGCCTAGAACAGGGCGCAGCTGCACACGCTGTTTGCGCTGGCCAACCTGTGGCTGGTGCGGCGCAAACTCAACGGAGCGGCGGCATGAGTGCGTCTGTAGCCTGCCAAATGGGCCTCGCCACTGCAGATTCCGTAGCCCGAACGCGGTCGTCTGGTGCGAATCTGCGGCTGGCGGCATCACATTCACATCGATTCAGCGCATTGCCATGCTCACGCGGGCTTTGTGCAAACCTTCCTTAGGCGTCAGAATCCACATATATTGCGCCCATACAAGGAGGCACCTTGAAGACCATCGCAACTATCAACTTCAAAGGCGGCGTCGGCAAGACGACCGCCACCTGGGCGCTGGGCAACGTTGCAGCTCGCGACGCTGGTGTCAGCTCGCTAATTTTTGATCTCGATGCCCAGATGTCGCTTACCCAGGCTATAGCGCTGAACGAAGACGGAAATCCATTTAAGGATTTCACTAATTGGTACGAGCGGTCAATAAGCAAGAAGAAAACAATCTTTGACGCGCTTGATGAGTTCACCAAGCCAACCGCGTTCAATTTCGGCGTCAATCATGACTTTATCTACAAGATATCTGATCGCTATCACTTTGTGCCGTCTGTCGAAGACCTTTACTGGACAGAGTTGGAGTTGTTTGATCGCGAGAAGGTGAAATTCTTTATTCAGCGTCTATTGGAAAAAGTACAGAACTCATCGAATGTGCCTAAGTACAACTATGCGCTGTTTGATTGCCCACCCTCGTTCAGCCTTTTGAGCTACTCCGTCTTGTCTACCTGCGATCTCGTCCTGATCCCAATTAATCCTGACTTCTTCGCGGCAAAAGGCCTGTCGCTGCTATTAAACAGCCTTCGCATGCGTATAGAACCATTTCCGGTTCCCAAGATTGGCGTTTTCATGAACCGTGCGAAGAAACCCGGAGGGAGCTCAATCAAGCATTACAGCAACGAGACTCAGCGCTACCTTGATGATGCGGCGGATGTCCTGAGGCATGTAGCTGCTGACCGTGGCCTGAACGTGAGACTGTTTGACCAAGCCATCTTTGACAAGGTTGGCATGAAGCGCGCCATTCAGGAGGGTCTTCCCACAGACTTTGCTGCACAATATTCGAATCTCTGGAAGCAAATTCAAAGCTTCTTGAACGAGAAGACAAAATGACTAACGACGAACTTCGAGAAGAACTTTTCAAGCTTCATGAGAAGCTAGACCGAGTGCTTGCGCTACTAGACGTGAAGGCCGCGTCCGCGCAAAAAAAGGCGTCAGACCGCAAGGCGAAGCAAGAAAAAACTCTACCCCTGACCGAAGAAGAAATTAAGCAGCAACAAGAGCGATTCCACGAACTTTTCTCTCGATGGATGAGCGGCTTTGAGATTGAGGTCCAAAGTGAACTAGAGGCGGCAGATGCAGACGCGCTTAGGCGCTTTGCGGACGCAAACAACCTGAACATCACGACAAAGACACCCAAAGCCAGGGCGCTGCAGCTAATCGCAGCGAGGTTTCGTGAGAAGCGGCAACTAATGCATGGGCTGCCGTCGAGGCGGGATGCTGACGCCTAACCGGTTGCTTAAGCTGACGCCAAAAGGCTCTGCCCTTTGGCGCCCTCCGCTTTGCTACTGCGCAGCTTACCGCGGGCGTTAGGCGTAGCAATGCCCCGCATCGCGCTCTTTGCAGACATTGCCGGCCGACCCACACTCTCCACTGTGGCGAATCCGCTCACAACGGCGGCTGCGGTGGCCTTTTATCAAGCGGACTTGCCCGAACTCCGATCCAAGACGCCCATTCAGTTACCAAAGTGGAAGAACCAGTCGAAGGCTGGTGTCCGCAAGGCTGCGAAGTTTCTACAAGACCATGCGATCGTCGTCTCGTCAGTTACTGTAAATCGAGATACTCCGCAGTGGCGCAGCGCAATCAAGGACGCCGAACTGCTCCACTCAAGGATCGCAAGCCAATCACGCGCAAAAGCAGGTTGGGCAAAGCTACCGGTCGTGCTTGCCTATGAGTTGCTTTCAAGAGCGTGCTTCATGGCTCTCGCTCACGTTCTACGGGAGGACCGACCAAGACATGTCTTCTCTGACTTGGGCGGTACGGCCATCGAATGCGACGTCACATGCGATAAGGAGTTCAGTTCGGCCGAGGACATTGAAGTCTTCAAGTCGTTTTGGAACGAGTCCAACGTGCCTGCCGCGGCCCTTTGGCAGCTTGGGTACACCGTTTCTCATCCGAACGTGACCGTGACTACCGACGAAGACGAACGTCTGTTGATGTGGGCAGACATAGCTGCAGGCTTGTGCCACAGCGCACGTCTGGAACAACCCGGAACGATATCCATGCCCCTGTCCTGCTCTGTGTCTCGTCGGGTCTTGGAGCCGCTTCGTGCTGACAACAAGCTAGTCCTAGATGCATACGCGTTCGGAACCAAGTATGACGATGTGTTCGGCGAGGCTATGTCTGCGGCCCGCGGCGACGCGTAACCTATCGCTGGAAACAACGCCCACCGACATGGCACTTGGTCCGCTTCCCGGCCTAGGTCATCATCCGTCCAGCGGGCCAAGCGCCATGCCGGGGTATTCAGGCCTCCAGGGCCAGATGCTTGTGCATAACCCTGGCGCGACTACGCTCTGCCAGCGAAGTGTCTGTACGGGTCAGCACCAACCGCACACGGCTGGAGCCCGGGTCGGCAACTGGCATCCCGCCGTCATCCAACACCCCAGCATGCAACAGCGACAACCGCTGCTGCAGCGTCCCGCGCTCCCAGAACCGATCCAGCCACGGGGCCAGCCGTTCGGCCCAGTTGGACGCATCGCCCGCGCCTAGCTGAAGCACCAATCGCCCCTCCGCCGCCAGCAGCCGCAGCGCGGTGTCCAGCAGCGTCGCGGTGGCAGGGTCATCCAGCCGCCGCTCACCCACATCAATCAGGGTCCACTGCCCATCGCCAAGCGGCAGCGCAGCGGCATCCAGGGGGCCGACAGCATCACCGCCCTCCCCCACGTTGAACCAGCCCGGCCGGTAGCCTGAGCGGCCGTCGTCCAGGTGCAGTCGGTCGGGCACCGGCAGCGCGCTGCCGGCCAGCTGTGCAGCCGCCCACACCTGCTGGCCCAGTTGCCACGCGGCGCGTGCACCGTCCAGTCGGTCGTCAGACAAGCGGCTGCGCCAATCGCGCTCGACGATGCCGGCGAACTCCGGCCCGCCCAGGCCGTCGGCCAGGGCGCGCAGCAGGTCGTCCGCCCGCGCCTCGAACCAGCGGATGTGCGCGTGCGCGGCATCGTTGGGCAGTGCAGCACGATTGCCCACCTCGGCCAGCACGGGCACGCCGTGGCGCTGGGCCAGGCGCAGGGCCATCAGGTCGGGGGCGGCGTCGTCGCGTGGCAGCAGGGCCAGCCAGGCTTGGGCCTGGCTGAGCAGGGCGCGGCGTTCGGGGCCGGCCAGGGGGACGTCGATGCGGTGCACGGGCAGGCCCAGGCGTTGCAGGCCGGCCAGCACGGCGTGCTGGCGGTCGTTCAGCGGGCCTTCCACCACCAGGCCCAGCGGGCGTTGGGGGGTGGGCTGCCAGGGCGTGGCGGGGTCGGGGGCGGGCTGCCACAGGGCGTAGGGCGGCGCCTCGGGCGCGTCGGCGCGGTAGGCGGCCACTGCGGCGGGGTCGGCATCCAGCACGGGCCAGCGCTTGAGCAGGCGGCGGGCCTGGGTGGACAGGGCGCTGGCCTCGCCGGTGCCGCGCACCAGCACGCAGGCGTGGCCCTGGGCGGCGGCGGCGTCAAAGCCGTGTTCCACGCCGATCACGTAGTTGATGGCGCCGGGCTGCAGGCGGCGGCGGGCCAGCGTGGGTGCCAGGCCCAGGGCGCGCAGGTCGTCGCGCAGGGCCAGGGCCAGTTCCAGGTCGTGCAGGCCGGCCCAGGCGCCGGCGGGGGCGGTCACGCACAGGTGGACGGCGGGGGTCGTGTCTTGGCTCATGCTCGGGCCTCGCTCAGGCAGAAAGACTGTCGCGCAGGCGCGCGCGCTGGCGGGCCTCCACCGTGGCCAGGAAGGTGAACACCTCCTCGGTGAACAGGCGGCGCTGGTCCTCGATCCACTGCACGTAGGGCGCCAGGCGCTGGGCGTGGGTGGCGTGGTCGGCCATGGCCTCGGCGATGCGCTGCATCACCAGCGGCACGGTCAGCGGGTGGCGCTCGTCGAACTTGTAGCCTTCGGGCAGGGGCACGTCCACCGCGTTGCCGGCGCTGCCCTGGGTGTTGGTGATGACCACGCAGCCGCACAGTGCTGCCTCGCGGGGGATGCGGTCGCGGCCGGGGTGGGGGCCGAAGTCCACATACACCTTGGCGCGGCCCAGCAGCTGGGCCACCTCGGCGGGGCTCATGTTTTCAATCGCCACCCACTGCACCTCGGGCGGTGAGGCCGCCATCAGCTGCTGGGTGAAGGCCAGGCCCTTCTTGGGGTTGTAGGCCACGATGTTCTGGCGCGCACCGCCGCGCAGCGCGCGGCTGCGGTCGAGGATCTCGTCGCGGATGAAGTCGGTCAGCATCAGCGCGCTGGGGCCGCGGGCGGCCACCCACTGGCGGGCGTATTCGCTTTGCGCCAGGTGGACGATCTCGAAGCGGGGGTCGAAGACGAAGTCCAGCGGGCTGCGGGCGGCGCCGCGGCGCAGGGCCTCGGCGCGCGAGAAGTAATGCTCCACGCTCAGCCACCACAGCGCGCGGGTGGCGTGCTTCAGCTCCAGCAGCTGCAGGGTGCCGGTCTCGGGCACCACCACCACGCTGTCGGGGCTGTCGACGATCTCCTTGACCACGCGCGGCTGGTACATGCGAAAGACCGCCGGCGTGGGGTCCGGGTCGTCCTCGGGCAGGTAGAGCATGGCCATGTCGTAGCCCAGGCGTTGCCCGGCATCGACCAGTTGATGCAGCGCCTCGGGGCCGCCGGTGACCGAGGAGGCCGGGCACAGAACGTGGACTTTCATCCGGGCAGTCTAGGCAGCGCCCGGCCTGGCTTAAGCCATGAAAAAGGGCCCGGTGGCGGACTTCTGTCCGCCACCGGGCCCTCTCCGGTTCAGTGCCGGATCAGAGCAGCGGCGTGTGGCGTTGCAGGTCGTCGTTCTCCGTGCGGTAGACGGCGGCCAGCAGGGCCGGCTGCGACGCGGTGGCCGCGGCGTGCTCGGTCAGCGCGGTGGGCAGCGCCTGGCTGGGCGCCACCAGCAGCTCGCCCAGGCTGGGCGGGGTGCTGTCGGCCGCGGGCTGCTGCTTGGCGAACCAGACGTCGGCCATGGCGTGGGTCTGGCCGTCGGTGCTGGTGTAGCTCGACACCAGGCCCAGCAGGTTGCCGTTGTCCACGGCGCCGCCCTTCTGCGCGGCCAGGTCCAGGCTGGCGATGCCCAGGCTGTCCAGGCTGCGCAGCTCGCCGGCATCGGTGACGCCGTCGTGGTTGGCGTCCACCCAGACCTGCAGCTTGGCCCAGTGGGCATCGGCCGCGTTCAGCACGCCGTCGTGGTTGCTGTCTTCCAGCGCCATGGCCTGGTAGCCGTTGCCCACATGGTGGCCGTTGGCATCCAGGGTGCCGGTGCCGAACAGCTCGGTGCCGTTGTTGATGCGGCCGTCACCGTTGCGGTCCATCACCAGCAGGCCGTCGTTACCGCCCACCCAGCCCACCTGGTGGGTGGTGCCGGTACCGGCCAGGTCGAAGTTCACGCCCTGGGCCGCAGACACGGTCTGGATGCCGTTGCCGTCCAGGTCCAGCACCATCGGGGTGACCAGGTAGAGCGCGTCCAGCTGGGCGGCGCTCATCACGGCCACGTCCGCGGCCTCGAAGGCGGCCACCTGGTCGCTGGTCATGGCGGCGATGTCTGCCGTCTGCAGCGCGACGATCTGCTCGGTGGTGAAGGCGGCGATCTGGTCGGTCGTCAGCGCATGGGCCTGGGCGGTGGTCAGCGCCGCCACTTCGGCCGTGCTCAGCGCGGCGAACTGGGTGGTGCTGAGGGCCGCCACCTGGGCCGTGGTCAGCGCGGTGAACTGGCTGGCGCCGATGGCCTGCAGGTCTTCGGTGGCGATCGCGGCGATCTGCTCGGTGGTCAGGCGGGCGAGCTGCTGGGTGCCCAGCTCGGCGAACTGAGCGGTGCTCAGCGCGACGATCTGGTCAGTGCCCAGGGCCTGGAGGGCGGCACTGCCCAGCGCACGCAGGTCGGCCGATTCCATCACCGCCACCTGGGCGGTAGTGAGCGCGGCGGCCTGGGTGGCCGTCAGTGCAGCGGCCTGCAGGCTGGTCAGCGCGACGATGTCCTGGGTCTCCAGGGCCTGGATGGCCGCGGTGTCCAGCGCACGCAGGCCGGCGGTGCCCAGGGCCACGATCTCGGCGGTGCCCAGGGCCACGATCTGCGCGGTGTCCAGCGCGTCCACCTGGGCGGTGGTCAGCGCGGCCACCTGGGTGGCGGTCAGCGCGTCCACCTGGGCGGTGGTCAGGGCCAGCACCTGGTCGGTGGTCAGGGCGCGAAGGTTGACGGTGCCTAGCGCAGCCATGTCGGCGGTTTCCAGCGCGGCGATCTGGGCGGTGCCCAGGCCGGCCACCTGGGCGGTGCTGAGCGCGGCCACCTGGGCGGTGGTCAGGGCCAGCACGGCCTCGGTGGTCAGCGCGGCCAGCTGGGCGGTGCCCATGGCGCGCAGCGCGGCGGTGGCCAGCGACGGCAGGTCAGCGGTGTCGAACGCAGCCATCTGCGCAGTGGTCAGCGCCGCGGCCTGGGCCGAGGTCAGCGCGGCCACCTGGGCCGAGCCCATGGCCACCCACTGGTCGGTGGACAGCGCGGCCACCTGGGTGGTGGTCAGCGCCGCCACCTGGGCGGTGGTCAGGGCGGCCACCTGCTCGGTGCCCAGCGCGCCGACCTGGGCGGTGCTCAGGGCGCGCAGCGCGGTGCTGCCCAGGGCGCGCAGGTCCAGGGTCTCCAGCGCGGCCACCTGGGCGGTGGTCAGCGCCGCAGCCTGGGTGGCGCTGAGGCTGGCATAGGCGGCGGTGCCCAGTGCGTTGAGCAGGTCGGTGCTCAGGGCCGACAGCTGGGCGGTGCTCATCGCCGACACCTGGGCGGTGCTGACGGCGGCCATCTGGGCAGTGCCCATGGCATTGAGCTGGCCGGTGCCCAGGGCCTGCCACTGGCTGGTGCTCAGCGCGGCCAGGTCGGCGGTCTCGATGACGGCCACCTGCGTGGTCGTCAGCGCGGCCACCTGGGCGGTGGTCAGCGCGGCCACCTGGGCGGTGGACAGGGCGACCACATCCTCGGTGTCCATGGCCGCCACCTGGGCGGTCGTCAGGCTGCGCAGCTGGTTGGTGGTCAGCGCGGCCACCTGGCCGGTGGTCAGCGCGGCCACCTGGGCGGTGCCCAGGGTGCTGACCTGGGCGGTGCTCAGCAGGCGCAGGTCGGCCGTTTCCAGGGCCTGGATCTGCGTGGTGGTCAGCGCCGCCGTCTGGGCGGTGGTCAGGCCGGCCACCTGGGCGCCGGTCAGGGCCACCACCTGGGCGGTGGACAGCTCGGCCAGCGTGGCGGTGCCCATCGCGGCCAGCGAGGCGGTGGCGATCTGCGCCAGGTCCACGGTCTGCAGGCCGGCGATCTGGTCGGTGGTCAGCGCGGCCAGCTGGGCGCTAGTCAGGGCCGAGGCCTGGGCGGTGGTCAGCGCGGTGATCTCGTCGCTGGTCAGCGCGGCGAAGGCGGCGGTGCCCAGCGAACGCAGCGCGGTGGTCTCGATCGCCGCCAGGTCAGCCGTCTGCAGCGCCGCCGCCTGGGCGGTGCCGATGGCCGCCACCTGGCTGCCGGTCAGCGCGGCGAACTGGGTGGTGGTCAGCGCGTTCAGCGCATCGGTGGACAGCGCCGCCAGCTGCGCGGTGCCCAGGCCGGCCACCTGCGTGGTGCTCAGCGAGGCCCACTGGCCGCTGGTCAGCGCATTGAGCTGGTCCGAACCCAGGGCGCGCAGCGAGGTGACCGACAAGGCGCGCAGGTCGGCGGTCTCGATCGCGGCCATCTGGTCGGTGCTCAGGGCCGCCAGGTTGGTGGTGGTCAGTGTCTGCCACTGGGCGGTGCCCATGGCGGCGATGGCGTCGGTGGACAGCGCGGCCAGGTTGGCGGTGCCCAGCGCGTTCAGCGTGGCGCTGCCGAGCGCGGCCACGTCAGCGGCTTCCAGCGCGGCGGCCTGGGTGCTGGACAGCGCCGCCGCCTGGGTGCTGGACAGCGCGGCGTACTGCGCGGTGGTCAGCGCCGTCAGGTGGGCGGTGTCCAGACCGGCCATCTGCGACGTGGTCAGACCGGCCACCTGGGTGGTGGTCAGCGCGGCCACCTGGGCCGAGGCCAGGGCGTTGAGCTGGTCGGTCGACAGCGTCCGCAGCGAGGCCACGCTCAGGGCGCGCAGGTCGGCGGTTTCCATGGCCGCCATCTGGTCGGTGCTCAGCGCGGCCAGCTGGCTGGTCGACAGCGCGGCCACCTGGGCGGTGGTCAGGGCGCGGATCTGGTCCGAGGTCAGCGCGCCCACCGCGGCGGTCTCCAGGCTGCGCAGCGCCAGCGTGCTCAGGGCCGCCAGGTCGGCGGTTTCCACCGCGGCGACCTGGTCGGAACCCAGGGCGGCGGCCTGTGCCGAGCTGAGCAGCGCGAAGTGGCTGGTGGTCAGCGCGTTCAGGGTGTCGGTGTGCAGCGCGGCGATCTGCGCGGAGGTCAGCGCGGCCGATTGGGTGGTGGTCAGCGCGGCCACCTGGGCCGAGGCCAGCGCGTTGAGCTGGTCGCTGCCCATGGCGGCGATCTGGGTAGCCCCCAGGCGCTGCAGGTCAGCGGTTTCCAGCGCGGCCACCTGGTCGGTGGTCAGCGCGGCCACTTGCGTGGCGCTCAGGGCGCCGGCCTGGGCGGTGGTCAGGGCCACCACCTGGTCGGTGGTCAGGGCGGTCACCTGGGCGGTGCCCAGGCCACGCACGGCGGCGGTGCTCAGGGCCGCCATGTCGGCGGTTTCCAGCGCGGCCAGCTGCACGGTGGTCAGGGCCGCGGCCTGGGCCGTGGTCAGCACCGCGAACTGGGCGGTGCCCAGGGCGTTGAGCTGGGCGGTGTCCAGACCAGCCACCTGAGCAGTGGTCAGCGCGGCCACCTGACCCACGGTCAGCGCGGCCATCTGGGCGGTTCCCAGCGCATTGAGCTGCGCGGTGCCCAGGGCGTTGATCTGCGCATTGCTCATGGCGCGCAGGTCATCGGTCTCCAGCGAGGGCAGCTGGTCGCTGGTCAGCGCGGCGACCTGGGCGGTGCCCAGGGCCATCACCTGGGCCGAGCCCAGGGCGGTGATGGCGTCGGTGCTGAGCGCCGCCACCTGGTCGGTGGACAGGCGCACCAGCTGCGCGGTGGACAGCGCGGCGGCCTGCGCGGTGGTCAGCGCGGCGACCTGGTCGGTGCCCAGCGCGGCCAGCGCGGCCGAGCCCAGCATGCGCAGGTCGGCGGTCTCGATGGCCTGGATCTGGTCGGTGGTCAGCGCGGCCACCTGGGCGGTGGTCAGCGCGGCGACCTGGGCGTTGCCCAGCGCAGCCACCTGGGCGGTGGTCAGTGCGGCCAGGGTGTTGGTGGTCAGCGCGGCGACGGCAGCGGTGCCCAGCGCGGCCAGCGCGGCGGTGGACAGGCTGTCGATCTGGGTGCTGCCGATGGCGGCCGACTGGGTGGCGGTCAGCGACGCGGCCTGGGCCGAGGTCAGCGCGGCCATGGCGTCGGTGGACAGGGCCGCCACCTGCTCGGTGGCCAGGCCCCGCAGCGCGGCGGTGCTGAGCGCCGCCACGTCAGCGGCTTCCAGCGCCGAGACCTGGTCGGTGGACAGTGCCGCGACCTGGGCCGAGCTGATCTGGGCGAACTGCGCGGTGGTCAGGGCGTTGAGCGGGTCGGTGCCCAGCGCGGCCACCTGGGCCGTGCCCAGGGCGCGCACCTGCGCGGCGGTCAGCACGCCGATCTGGTCGGAGCCCAGGGCGTTGAGCGCCTCGGTGCTCAGCGCAGCCACCTGGGCCGTGCCCAGGTGCACCAGGTCGGCGGTCTCGAAGGCGGCCAGCTGGTCGCTGGTCAGGGCGGCGGCCTGGCCGGCGGTGATGACCGCGGCCTGGGCGGTGGTCAGGGCGATGATCTGGTCACTGGTCAGCGCAGCGGCCTGGTCGGTGGTCAGGGCGGCCACCTGGGTGGTGGTCAGCGCCGCCACCTGGGTGGCGGTCAGTTCAACCAGTTGGCCGGTGCTCAGCGCCTGCAGCGCGGCGGTGCCCAGCGACCGCAGGTCGGCGGTTTCCAGCGCGGCCACCTGGTCGGTGGTCAGGGCCGCCACCTGGGCGGTGGTCAGCGCGGCCACCTGGGCGGTGCCCAGCGCGGCCACTTGGGCGGTGTCGAGCGCGGCCAGGGCCTCGGTGGCCAGCGCGGCCACCTGGGCGGTGCCCAGCGCCGCGACCTGCGCGGTGCTCAGGCCGGCCATCTGCTCGCTGCCCAGCGCGGCCGCCTGGCCGGTGGCCAGCGCCGCCACCTGGGCGGTGGTCAGGGCAGCGATCTGGTCGGTGCCCAGCGCGGCCAGCTGATCGGTGCCCAGGCCCCGCAGCGCGGCGGTGCCCAGCGCGGCCAGGTCAGCGGCTTCCAGCGCCACGGCCTGGTCGGTGCCCAGTGCGGCGACCTGGGCGCTGCCCAGGGCGGCGAACTGGGCGGTGCCCAGGGCCACCAGGTTGTCGGTGCTCAGGCCGGCGATCTGCGCGGTGCCCATGGCGGCCACCTGGCTGGCCAGCAGCGCGGCCATCTGGGTGGTGTCCAGGGCGTTGAGCTGTTCGGTGCCCAGCGCGGCCACCTGGGCGGTGGTCAGGGCCACCAGGTCGGCGGTCTCCAGCGCGGCGGCCTGCTCGGTGCCGAGCGCGGCGATCTGTGCCGTCGTCAGCGCGGCGGCCTGGGCGGTGGTCAGGGCGGCGATCTGGTCGGTGCCCAGCGCGGCGATCTGGTCGGTGCCCAGGAAGCGCAGCTGGGTGGTGCTGAGGGCCGCCACCTGGGCGGTGCCCAGCGCGGCCATCTGCTCGGTGGACAGGCTTTGCAGCGCGGCGCTGCCCAGGGTGCGCAGGTCGGCGGTCTCGATCGCCTGGACCTGGTCGGTGCCCAGCGCGGCGATCTGCGCGGTGGTCAGCGCGGCGGCCTGGGCGGTGGTGATGGCGGCGATCTGGGCGGTGTCCAGCGCGGCCAGCGTGGCGGTGGCCAGCGCGGCGATCTGGGCGGTGCCCAGCTGCACCAGGTCAGCGGTTTCCAGACCGGCGACCTGGTCGCTGGTCAGGGCCGCCGCCTGGGCGGTGGTCAGCGAGGCGGCCTGCGCGGTGGTCAGCGCGGCCACCTGCTCGGTGGTCAGCGCGGCCACGCGGGCGGCGTCCAGGCCACGCAGGGCGGCGGTGCTCAGCAGCGCCAGGTCCTGGGTCTCGAGCGCGGCCACCTGGTCTGTGCCCATGGCGGCCACCTGGGCCGAGCCCAGCGCGCCCACCTGGGCGGTGGTCAGGGCGTTGAGCAGGCTGGTGTCCAGCGCGGCGATCTGGTCGGTGGTCAGGCCGGCCACCTGGGCCGTCGTCAGCGCGGCGATCTGGTCGGTGGACAGGGCATTGACCTGGTCGGTGTCCAGCGCCACCAGGCCGGTGCGGCCGATGGCGCGCAGGTCGGCGGTTTCCAGCGCAGCCACCTGCTCGGTGGTCAGCGCGGCCAGCTGGGCGGTGGTCAGCGCCAGGGCCTGGGCGGTGCCCAGGGCCACGATGTGGCTGGTGCCCAGGGCCTGGATCTGGTCGGTGGACAGGTGGGCCACCTGCTGGGTGGCCAGTGCGGTCACCTGGCTGTCGGTCAGCGCGGCGATCTGGTCAGTAGTCAGCGCGCCGATGGCGGCGTTGCCCAGGGCCTGCAGGTCAGCGGTTTCCAGGGCCTGGATCTGGTCGGTGGTCAGGCCGGCGATCTGGGCGCTGGTCAGCGAGGCCACCTGGGCCGAACCCAGCGCGGCGACCTGGGCGGTGCCCAGCGCGGCCAGCGCCTCGGTCTGCAGCGCGGCCAGCGCGGCGGTGGTCAGGCGGGAGGCGGCGGCGGTGGTCAGCGCGGCGACCTGGTCGCTGCCCAGCGCGGCCGACTGCGTGGACGACAGTGCGGCGGCCTGGCCATTGGTCAGCACGGCGATGGCCTCAGTGGTCAGCGCGGCGATCTGGGCGGTGCTGAGCTGGCGCAGCGCGGCGGTGCCCAGCGCGGCGAAGTCAGCGGTTTCCAGCGCGGCGATCTGGGCGGTGGTCAGCGCGGCGGCCTGCAGCGCGCTCATCGCCGCGAACTGGGTGGTGGTCAGCGCATTGAGGTGCGCGGTGTCCATGGCGGCCAGCTGGGCGGTGGTCAGCGCGGCGGTCTGCACGGTGCTGAGCGCGGCCAGCTGGGTGCTGTCCAGGGCGTTGAGCTGGTCGCTGCCCAGGCGCACGATCTGCTGCGTGCTGAGCGCCGCCAGGTCGGCGGTTTCCAGCGCGGCGACCTGGCCGGTGGTCAGCGCGGCCACCTGGGCAGTGGTCAGCTGGGCGGCCTGGGCGGTGGTCAGGGCCTGCACGGCCTGGGTGGACAGCGCGGCGATCTGGGCGGTGTCCAGCGCGCGCAGCGTGGCCACCTTCAGCGCGGCGACGTCGGCGGTTTCGAGCGTGGCCACCTGGGCGGTGGTCAGCGCGGCGGCCTGGGTGGCGCTGAGCGTGGCGAACTGCTCGGTGCCCAGGGCGTTGAGGGTGTCGGTGCTCAGGCCGGCGACCTGCGCCGTGGTGAGCGCGGCCACCTGCACGGTGGACAGCGCGGCCACCTGGGCGCTGCCCAGGGCGTTGAGCTGGCCGGTGCCCAGCGCCACCACCTGCGTGGTGGCCAGGGCGGCGAGGTCGGCGGTTTCCAGCGCGGCGACCTGCTCGGTGCCCAGCGCGGCGATCTGCGTGGTCGACAGGCCGGCGATCTGCCCGGTGCTCAGCGCACGCAGGTTGTCGGTGGACAGCGCGCCGATCTGCGCGGTGTCCAGCGCGCGCAGTTGGGTGACGCTCAGGGCCTGCGCCTGCGCGGTGGTCAGCGCGGCGACCTGGTCGGTGCCCAGCGCGGCCATCTGGGCGGTGCCCAGCGCGCGCAGGTCGGCGGTCTCGAGCGCGGCGATCTGGTCGGTGGTCAGCGAGGCCACCTGGGCGGTGGTCAGCGCCGCCACCTGCAGGCTGCTCAGGCCGGCGACCTGGGCGGTGCCCAGCGCGGCGGCCACATCGGTGCTGAGCGCGGCGATCGAGGCGGTGCCCAGCGCGGCCAGGTCGGCGGTCTCGAAGCCGGCGATCTGGTCGGTGCCCAGCGCGGCGGCCTGGGTGGCCGTGATCGAGGCGGCCTGGCCGGTGGTCAGCGCGGCCAGCTGGTCGGTGCCCAGCGCGGCGACCTGGGCGGTGCCCAGGCCGGCGATCGCGGCGGTGCTGAGGTGGGCGATGTCGCCGGTTTCCAGCGCGGCCAGCTGGTCAGTGCCCAGGGCCGCCACCTGGCTGGCCTTGAGGGCCGCCACCTGGGTGGTGGTCAGGGCTTCGATCTGCGTGGTCGACAGACCGGCCACCTGGGCGGTGCCCAGCGCGGCGATCTGCGCGGTGCTCAGGGTCTGCCACTGGGCGGTGCCCAGCGCGTTGAGCTGGGCCGTGCCCATGGCGGCGATCTGCGCGGTGCTCAGGCTGACCAGGTCGGCGGTCTGCAGCGCGGCCACCTGGTCGGTGCCCAACGCGGCGACCTGGGCGGTGCTCAGCACCGCGTACTGGGCGGTGCCCAGGGCCTGCAGGTCATCGGTGGCGATGGCGGCGATCTGGTCGGTGCTCAGGGCCGCCAGTTGCGCCGTGGTCAGGGCGGCGGCCTGCGCCGTGGTCAGGGCGTCGATCTGGCTGCTGTCCAGCGTGCGCACGGCGGCGCTGCCCAGGGCGACCAGGTCAGCGGTCTCCAGGGCGGCGATCTGCGCGGTGGTCAGCGCCGCCACCTGGGCGGTGCTGAGCGCGGCGACCTGGGCGCTGCCCAGCGCGGCGATCTGCGCGGAATCCAGCGCGGCCACGGTGTCGGCGGCCAGGGCGCGGATGGCGGCGGTGCTCAGGCGGGCCAGGTCCACGGTCTGCAGACCGGCGATCTGGTCGCTGCCCAGCGCGGCGGCCTGGGCGGTGGTCAGCGCCGCGGCCTGGGCGGTGGTGATGGCGGCCAGCTGGTCGGTGCCCAGCGCCGCCACCTGGGCGGTGGTCAGCGCGGCGAAGCTGGCGGTGGCCAGCGCGGCCACGTCGGCGGTCTGCAGCGCGGCCACCTGGGCGGTGGTCAGCGCCGCGGCCTGGGTGGCGCTGAGCCAGCTGAACTGGGCGGTGGTCAGCGCGTTGAGGTTGTCGGTGCTCAGCGCCGCCAGCTGGGCGGTGCTGAGCTTTTGCACCTGCTCGCTGGTCAGCGACACCAGCTGGGCGGTGCCCAGCGCGTTGAGCTGGGCCGAGCCCAGCGACAGCAGCTGCGAGGTGCTCAGCGCCGCCAGGTCGGCGGCTTCCATCGCGGCCACCTGGTCGGTGGTCAGCGCGGCGACCTGGGCGTTCGACAGCGCGCGCACCTGGGCGGTGCTCAGGGCCGCGACATCGGCGGTTTCCATCGCGGCGATGCGGTCGGTGGCCAGCGCGTTGACCTGCGCGGTCTGCAGCGAGGCCACCTGGGCGGTGGACAGCGCGGCGATCTGGGCGGTGGTCAGGGCGGCGGTCTGCTGGGTGGTCAGCTGGCGCAGCTGGGCGGTGCTGAGCGCACTCAGGCCCTCGGTGCCCAGCGCCACCATGGCGGCGGTGCTGAGGGCGCGCAGCGCGCCGGTGGTCAGCGCGGCGATGTCGGCGGTTTCCATCGCGGCGGCCTGCGCGGTGGTCAGCGCGGCGGCCTGGGCGGTGGTCAGGGCCTGGATCTGGGCCGTGCCCAGCGCGTTGAGCTGGGTGCTGCCGAGGTTGGCGACCTGGCCGGTGGTCAGCGCCGCCACCTGGGCAGTGGTCAGCGCCGCGACCTGGGCCGTGCCCAGGGCGTTCAGCTGGGCGCTGCCCATGGCGATGACGTTGCGGGTGCTGATGGCGCGCAGGTCGGCCGTCTCCAGCGCGGCCACCTGGTCGGTGGTCAGTGCGGTGATGCGGCTGACGCTCATCGCGGCGTACTGGGCGGTGGTCAGGGCCCGCAGGTCGTCGGTTTCGATCGCGGCCACCTGGGCGGTGGTCAGCGCATTGAGGTTGGCGGTGCCCAGCGCGGCCCACTGGGCGCTGCCCAGGGCCGCCAGCTGGTCCGACGACAGACCGGCCAGCGCGGCGGTCTTCAGGGCGTTGAGCTGGGCGCTGGCCAGCGCCACCATCTGGTCGGTGTTCAGCGCCTGGGCCTGAGCCACCGACAGCGCATTGACCTGGGCGGTGGTCAGCGCCTGCACCTGCGCGGTGGTCAGGGCATCGACAGCCGCCGTGCCCAGCGCGGCCACCTGGGCGGTGGTCAGCGCACGCAGATCGGCGGTCTGCAGGGCCGCGATCTGGTCGGTGCCCAGCGAGGCCACCTGCCGCGTGGTCAGCGCCAGGTACTGGGCGGTGGTCATGGCCTGGATGGCGTCGGTCGACAGGGCCGCCAGCGCGGCGGTGGACAGGCTGCGCAGGGCCGTGGTGCTGATCGCGGCGGCATCGGCCGACTGCAGCGCGGCGGCCTGGGCGGTGCCCAGCGCGGCGATCTGCGCCGAGCTCAGCGCCGCGAACTGCGCGGTGCCCAGCGCGTTCAGGTTGCCGTTGTCCAGCGCGGCCACCTGGGTGGTGCTGAGCTTGCCCAGCTGCACCGTGGTCAGCGCGGCCATCTGGGCGTCGGTCATCGCATTGAGCTGCGCCGTGGTCAGCGCGGCGATGCCGGCGGTGGTGATGGCGCGCACATCGGCCGTCTCCATCGCCGCGATCTGGGTGGTCGACAGGCCGGACAGGCGGGCCGCGGGGATGGCCGCGATCTGCGCCGTCGTCAGCGCCACGATCTGCGCGGTCGAGAAGGCGGCCCAGTCTTCAGTGGTCAGACGCGCGATCGTCGCGGTCGACAGGGCAGCAATCTGGGCCGTCGTCAGGTTCGGGATATAGGTGGCCATCGAGCACTCCAGGGTGTTGGGTTGGAACCCCTGGATCGGTGCGCACAATGGTCATGCAGCCCGGCCCGAGGGTCCCCGTCGCTCGTGGTTTCGGCTCGGACCTGCATGGAATTAAGCGTTTTCCAGAACTGGCCGGATTTGTCCTGCTCTTCGGTGACGAACACCACAGGACGGCCGGACGCCCCCGGCCCCACTCTCACATCACGGAATGTGGAGTGCGTTTTTCACGGCTGGGCGAGCAGCCGCAGCACGTCGGAGTGGAACTCGCGCCGGTACAGCAGCGCGACGATCGCGGCCGTGGCGGCCATGAAAGCCCAGGGCGAGATGAACCAGGCCACCGCCGCAAAGGCCATGTAGTAGGCGCGCAGGCCGTCGTTGAAGCTCTCGGCGGCCAGACCCATGATGCCGCCGGCGCGGTCCGCGAAGGCCTGGCGCTCGGGCTCGGTCCAGCCCTCGTCGCGCTGCGGCGCGGCGGCCAGCAGCAGCGCGCCGAAGCTGTACTGGCGGATGCTCCAGGTGAAGCGGAAGAACGCGAAGACGAAGACGCCCGTCAGCAGCACCAGCTTGAAGTCGAACACCAGACCGGTGGTGCGGGCGGCAAAGGGCAGCTCGCGCGCCAGCTCGGCCGCCTTGTCGGCGGTGCCCAGTACCGCCAGCAGGCCGCCGATGATCAGGATCGTCGTGGACGCAAAGAAGGCCGGGCTGGACGACAGGTTCTGCGTGACCACGCCATCAAAGACGCGGTTGTCGCGCGCGGTGGCGCGCAGCATCCAGGCATGGCGGGCGCGGTTGGTCAGGCCCAGGATCGACGGCCGGGTGGCGGCCCGCCGCCGCGCAAAGGCGGCGTAGCCCACCCAGCCGACGAAGAACAGCGCCAGCGCCAGCCAGTCGGCCAGCGGCAGCAGGGACAGGGCGTCGACACTGAAGATGCGCATCGGCCCGATTGTCGGGCCATCAGCACCTCATCGGGCGAGGTCGAAGACCAGCACCATCGCGCCCTGGCCGCCATCCAGGCGCAGCTCGGGCTCGCCGTCCAGCGTGGCGGCATCGCCGGTGCCCAGGCGCTGGCCATTGACCTGCACCGAGCCCTCGGCCACGAAGACATAGCCCAGGCGGCGCGGGTTCAGCGCCACCGTGGCCGACTCGGCGCCGTCGAAGCGGCCCAGCGACAGCGCGGCGTCGGCGTTCAGGCGGATCGCGCCGTCCTGCGCATCGGGCGAGGCCACGCGCTGCAGGCGGCCGCGCTGCTCGGCCGGGTCGAAGGCCTTCTGCTCGTAGCCGGGCGCCAGGCCGGTGGCCTCGGGCAGCAGCCAGATCTGCAGGAAGTGCGTGGTCTGGCCCTGGGCGTGGTTGAACTCGGAGTGGCGCACACCGGTGCCGGCGGTCATGCGCTGGATCTCGCCGGGGCGGATGGCGCTTTCGTTGCCCATGCTGTCGCGGTGGGCCAGCTCGCCCGAGAGCACCACACTGACGATCTCCATGTCGCGGTGGCCATGGGTGCCGAAGCCGGTGCCCGGGGCGATGCGGTCCTCGTTGATCACCCGCAGGTTGCCCACGCCCATGTGGGCCGGGTCCAGGTAGTCGGCGAACGAGAAGCTGTGGTGGCTCTTGAGCCAGCCGTGGTCAGCGTAGCCTCGGTCTTCGGAGCGGCGCAGGGTGATCATCTCGGGACTCCTTTCGTGCAGTGGACTCCACTGTAGGGCGCTGGGCGGGGCGGCGGGCTGTGCGCTGTTGGAGGGTTCTTTCAAATAAGATGAACCCATGCCCGACCGCCGCACCGCCCTGACGCCCGACGCGCTGCTGATGATGGACGCGATCGCCCGCACCGGCAGCTTTGCCGCCGCGGCGCGCGAGCTGGGCAAGGTGCCCTCGGCGCTGACCTACAGCGTGCGCCAGCTGGAAGACGCGCTGGACGTGCTGTTGTTTGACCGCCGCTCGCGCCAGGCCAAGCCCACCGCCGCTGGCGAGGAACTGCTGGCCGAGGGCCGGCGCCTGCTGGCCGAGATGGACGCGGTGGCCAACCGGGTGCGCCGCGTGGCCACCGGCTGGGAAACCCAGCTGACCGTGGCGGCCGACGGCGTGCTCTCGCGCCTGACGCTGCTGGAGCTGTGCGAGGCCTTCTACGCGCTGCGCCCGGACGAGGCCGAGCAGGGTCCCGGCACCCGGCTGCGCCTGCGCACCGAGGTGCTGGCCGGCACCTGGGAGGCGCTGGTCTCGGGCCAGGCCGACCTGGCGCTGGGTGTGCCGCTGGAATCGGCGGCGCCGGGCATCGAGCTGGCGCCGCTGGGCGACCTGCCCTTTGTCTTTGCGGTGGCGCCGCACCACCCGCTGGCCGCCCTGCCCGAGCCGCTGCCGGACGACGCCATCCTGCGCCACCGCGCGGTGGCGGTGGCCGACTCGGCGCAGCGCCTGTCACCCATCACCGTGAACCTGCTGCCGGGCCAGGACGTGCTGACAGTGTCCAGCATGCAGGCCAAGATCGAGGCCCAGCTGCGCTGCCTGGGCTGCGGCTTCGTGCCCGAGCCACTGGTGCGCGACCACCTGCGCGCTGGCCGCCTGGTGGCCAAGACCGTGCAGCGCCAACGCCGGCAGGTGCGCCTGGGCTACGCCTGGCGCGCCGGCGCGGTGGGCGGCCGGCGCCAGGCGCCGCAGGGCCTGGCGCTGCAATGGTGGCTGCAGCAGCTGGAGAGCCCGGCCACCCGCCGGGCCCTGCTGGAGCGCCACTGCGGCCTGCCTGCTGACGTCGATTGACCTACATCGGCCGCTTCGCCCCCTCGCCCACCGGCGCGCTGCACGCGGGGTCGCTGGTGGCTGCGCTGGCCAGTTGGCTGGACGCGCGCGCGCATGGCGGCGTCTGGCTGCTGCGCATCGAGGATGTCGACACGCCCCGCTGCGTGCCCGGCGCCGACCACGAGATCCTGCGCCAGCTGGCCGCCTGCGGCCTGCACGCTGATGAGCCGCCGGTCTGGCAATCGGCGCGTGCCGCCCACTACCAGCAGGCGCTGGACGCGCTGGCCGCTGCCGGCCGCGCCTACCCCTGTGCCTGCAGCCGCAAGGACATCGCGGCCGCGCAGGCCGCCGCCGGCCTGCAGCGCGAGCGCCATGCCGAGCTGCCCTACCCCGGCACCTGCCGCCCCGAGCGCAGCGGTCTGGCCGGCCGCACCGCCCGCGCCTGGCGCCTGCACACCGGTGATTCGGCCCGCATCGACTGGACCGACCGCCGCCTGGGCGCCCAGCAGCAGGACGTGGCCAGTGCCGTGGGCGATGTCGTGCTGCGCCGCGCCGACGGTCTGTGGGCCTACCAGCTGGCGGTGGTGGTGGACGATGCCGCGCAGGGGATCACCCACGTCGTGCGCGGCGAGGACCTGGCCGACAACACGCCGCGCCAGATCCTGCTGCAGCGCGCGCTGGGCGTGCCCACGCCCGTCTACCTGCACACACCGCTGGTGCTGGCCGCCGATGGCTGCAAGCTCAGCAAGCAGAACGGCGCCGCGCCGTTGGACCTGACCGACCCGCTGGCGGCGCTGCGCGCGGCGGGCACGGTGCTGGGGCTGCCGCCGCTGCCCGGCACCGCCCTGCCCGACTGGCTGGCCAGCGCCGTGGCCGCCTGGCCGTGGCGTGCTTCGGTGGCATGATCACCGCCTTTGCCTGAACCATTCCAAGGATGTCCATGAGCACCACCCCGAGCGGCCTGCAGATCGATGACGTCAAGATCGGCGACGGCGCCGAGGCCACCGCCGGCCAGAGCGTCACCGTGCACTACACCGGCTGGCTGTACGACGAGAACGCCCCCGACAAGCGCGGCAAGAAGTTCGACTCCAGCAAGGACCGCGACGAGGCCTTCGAGTTCGACCTGGGCGCCGGCATGGTGATCCGCGGCTGGGACGAGGGCGTGCAGGGCATGAAGGTGGGCGGCCAGCGCATCCTGACCATCCCGCCCGAGCTGGGCTACGGCGCGCGCGGCGCCGGCGGCGTGATCCCGCCCAATGCCACGCTGGTCTTCGAGGTGGAGCTGCTGCCGCAGCCGGTGCTGCCGGAACTGCAGATGATCGACGTCACCTTGGGCGATGGCGCCGAGGCCACCGCCGGCAAGCCGGTGATCGTGCACTACACCGGCTGGCTGTTCGATGAAAGCGCCCCGGACAACCGCGGCCGCAAGTTCGACTCCAGCAAGGACCGCAACGACCCCTTCCGCTTCCACCTGGGCGCCGGCATGGTGATCCGCGGCTGGGACGACGGCGTGCAGGGCATGAAGGTGGGCGGCACCCGCGTGCTGGTGATCCCGCCGCACCTGGGCTACGGCCCGCGCGGCGCCGGCGGCGTGATCCCGCCCAACGCCACGCTGGTCTTCGAGGTGCAGCTGCTGGGCGTCTGAGCCCCGGCGCGAGGGGGTGCCTCAGCGCACCCCGTCGACCACCTTCACCCGCAGCCGGCGCTCCTGGTCGCCGCGCAGCACGGTGAGCTCGGCGGTGTTGTCGACACCCGCCTTGTCCAGCTCGCCGACGAAGCCCGACAGCGAGGTGATCCGTTTGCCGTTGACGGCGACGATGATGTCGCCCACTTCGCCGGTGCGGCGATCCAGCCCCTTCAGGCCGGCATCGTGCGCGGGGCTGCCGCGCACCACGTCGGCGATCACCACGCCGGACAGGCCGGCGCGCGCCACCAGATCAGGACGCACCGGTGCGATGCCGATGCTGGGCAGCGGCGCGCGACCGCGGCTGATCAGCGCCGGCACCACCCGGTTGACCAGGTCGGCCGGGATGGCAAAGCCGATGCCCGCCGACGAGCCCGAGGCCGAGCGGATCGCGGTGTTCACGCCGATCAGCCGGCCGGCGCTGTCGAGCAGCGGGCCGCCGGAGTTGCCGGGGTTGATGGCCGCGTCGGTCTGGATCACGCCGGCCACCTCGCGGTAGTCGGTGGTGGGCAGCTCGCGGTCGAGCGCACTGATCAGGCCTTGCGTCAGCGTGCGCTGCAGGCCGAAGGGGTTGCCGATCGCGTAGACCGTCTGGCCGGGCCGCAGCTCGCGTGAGCTGCCCAGCGGGATCGGCCGCAGGTCCTTGGGCACGCGGCTGAGCTTGACCACCGCCAGGTCGTACTCGGGCGAGCGGCCGACCAGTGTGGCCTCGATCGGGTTGCCCGCGTCGAGCTGCACGAACACCCGCCGCGCGTCCTCGACCACATGGTTGTTGGTCACCACGTGGCCGCTGGCATCCCAGACGAATCCGCTGCCGGCGCCCTGGCTGACCTCGGGGCGCAGGAAGAAGCCGTTCATCTGCACCACCTCGGTGGTGATGTAGGCCACCGAGGGCGCGGTGGACTCGAACAGGTTGACCACCTGCTGCTCCTGCGCCAGCAGCGGCCCGCGCGGCGTGACGGCGCGCGGCGCGGCGGGCTCGCGGGCCCAGGCGGGGGTCAGGGCCAGCAGGCCGGCGGTCAGCAGAGGAACCAGCGAACGAGGGTTCATGGCAGGGTCGAAAAGCGGCAGACCCTGGCAGATCGTGGCAGCCCGGCGCGGTTTCAAGGGGCCGCCCCCTTGTTCAGACCTTCAGGAAGGTGCTGCGGTAGTGCGCCAGCTCGTCGATCGACTCGTGGATGTCGGCCAGCGCGGTGTGCTTGTTGGCCTTGACCAGCCCCTCCAGCGCCGCCGGGTTCCAGCGCTTGGCCAGCTCCTTCAGCGTGGAGACATCCAGGTTGCGGTAGTGGAAGTAGGCCTCCAGGCCCTTCATGTCCTTGGCCAGGAAGCGGCGGTCCTGGCAGATGCTGTTGCCGCACATCGGGCTCTTGCCGGCGGGCACGTACTGGGCCAGGAACTCGATCACGCGGGCCTCGGCGTCGGCCTCGGAGACCTCGCTGGCCTTGACGCGGTCGATCAGGCCGCTCTTGCCGTGGGTGCCCTTGTTCCAGGCGTCCATGCCGTCGAGCACGGCGTCGCTCTGGTGGATGGCGAACACCGGGCCTTCGACGCGGATGCTCAGGCTGGGGTCGGTGACGACCACCGCGATCTCGATGATGCGGTCGGACTCCGGCTTCAGGCCGGTCATCTCCAGGTCGATCCAGATCAGGTTCTGCTCGCTCTTGGCGAGCACGGGGGCGGTGTCGGTCATGGTCATCTCGGGGCAGGTCCAGCCGCTGATTGTCCGACAACATACACTGCCGGGATGTCCCTGTCCCTGCACGCCGGCACCGTCACCGCGCTGTTCTGCGCCTTCCTGCTCGCCTCGCTCAGCGTGGGCTTCTGGCTGACCACCCGGCAGATCCGCCACGTGGCCGCGCACCGTGACCGCGTGCCCGAGGCCTTCGCCGGGCGCATCACGCCCGAGGCCCACCAGAAGGCCGCCGACTACACCATCGCCAAGGCCCGCTTCAGCCTGCTGGTGGATGGCTTCGGCGGCGTGGTGCTGCTGGGCTGGACGCTGCTGGGCGGGCTGGACGCCTTGAACACCCTGGTGCGCGACGCCGTGCAGCCGCGCTGGGGCGACCTGGCCTACCAGCTGGCGCTGTTCGCCGGCTTCAGCCTGGTCAGCGGCCTGCTGGACCTGCCGCTGGCCTGGTGGCGCACCTTCCGGCTGGAGCAGCGCTTCGGCTTCAACCGCAGCAGCCTGGGCCTGTGGCTGGCCGACCAGGCCAAGGGGGTGCTGGTGGGCGTGCTGATCGGCGGCCCGCTGCTGGCGGCGGTGCTGTGGGTGATGGGCGCCTCGGGCGGCTGGTGGTGGCTGTGGGCCTGGTGCCTGTGGACCGGCTTTGCGCTGCTGATGCAGGTGATCTACCCGATCTGGATCGCGCCGCTGTTCAACCAGTTCAAGCCGCTGGACGACACCGGCCTGGCGCAGCGGGTGCAATCGCTGATGCAGCGCTGCGGCTTCCAGAGCAAGGGCTTCTTCGTGATGGACGGCAGCCGCCGCAGCGCCCACGGCAACGCCTACTTCGGCGGCCTGGGCAAGTCCAAGCGCGTGGTCTTCTACGACACGCTGCTGGCGCGCCTGAACACCGACGAGATCGAGGCGGTGCTGGCCCACGAGCTGGGCCACTTCCACCACCGCCACATCCAGCAGCGCATGCTGATGATGTTCGGCCTGTCCTTCGCGGCCCTGGCGCTGCTGGGCTGGCTGGCGGGCCAGACCGGCTTCTATGTGGGCCTGGGGGTGCAGCCCAACCTGGCCGCGGCCAACGACGGCCTGGCGCTGCTGCTGTTCCTGCTGGCCTCGCCCTGCTTCACCTTCTTCATCGGGCCGCTGATGGCGGTGCATTCGCGCGGCGCCGAGTTCCAGGCCGACGCCTACGCCTGCCAGCAGACCAGCGCGCGTGAGCTGTCGTCGGCGCTGCTCAAGCTCTACCAGGACAACGCCAGCACGCTGACGCCTGATCCGCTGTACGTGCGCTTCCACTACTCGCACCCGCCGGCCAGCGAGCGGCTCGCGGCCATGCAGAAGCACGCCTGATGGTGGCGCGCGCGGAGCTGGACCTGGCGCTGGTGGTGGGCAGCCACGGCCGCCACGTGATGATCGAGACCCCGGAAGGCCAGCGGCTGATCGCCCACCCACGCGGCAAGAAGAGCGCCTGCGTGGTGGGCGACCGGGTGCGCTGGCAACGCGCTGGCGACGAGGGCGTGATCGAGGCGATCGAGCCGCGCCGCAACCTGCTGATGCGCCAGGACGAGTGGCGCCACAAGAGCTTTGCCGCCAACATCGACCAGCTGCTGGTGGTGCTGGCCGGTGAGCCGATGTTCAGCGAAAGCCAGCTCACCCGCGCGCTGATCGCCACCGAGGACGCCGGCATCCCGGCCACGCTGCTGCTCAACAAGGTGGATGTGCCGCAGGCCGCCACCGCGCGCGAGCGCCTGCGGCCCTACGCCGCCATGGGCTACACGCTGCACGAGACCGCGCTGAAGACCCGCCCCGACGAGGCCCGCGCCACGCTGGCGCCACTGCTGGCCGGCCGCGCCACGCTGGTGCTGGGCGCCAGCGGCATGGGCAAGAGCACGCTGATCAACCTGGTGGTGCCCAGCGCGCAGGCCGAGACGCAGGAGGTCTCGCAGGCGCTGAACTCCGGCAAGCACACCACCACCACCACCCGCTGGTACTGGCTGGACGAGACCGCGTCGGGCCTGGACGGCCGCGGCGCGATCCTCGATTCGCCCGGATTCCAGGAGTTCGGCCTGATGCACATCACGCCGCAGCGCCTGGCCGAGCTGATGCCCGACCTGCGCCAGCACCTGGGCGCGTGCCGCTTCTACAACTGCACCCACCGCCACGAACCCGGCTGCGGCGTGCGTGACGCGGCCGATCGCGGCGAGATCGCCCCCACCCGCTACCGGCTGTATGCCGGGTTGTGGGACGAGCTGGAGGCGGGGCAGCGCAAGGGATAGGACTGCTCAGCGGCCGCCAGGCTCCTGGGCCAGGCCCAGCACCTCGATGCGGCTGGGCAGCCGGGCCAGGCCCTGCAGCAGGGACAGTCGGTGGCCAGGCCCTTCATTGCTCAGCACCAGGCTGGGCAGGTAGTAGATCGGCCCGGGCTCGTTCCACAGCGCGCTGTCGCGCAGCACCCACTGGCCCGATTCCTGGGTCTGGATCCAGGCATGGCCATAACCCTGCCATTGCCCGTTCACCGCCACCAGCACCGCGCCATGGACCACGCGTGCCGGAATGCCCAGCGCGCGCGCCAGCGCGGCGCTGAGCAGCGCGTGCTCGGTGCAGTCACCGCGCAGGTTGCGGGCCACGGCGGAGGCGTAGGACGTCTGGGCCGGCTCCGAGCGCATCACGCTGGCCACGAAGGCCACGACGCGCGCGCCGTCCACCGGCTCGCCGGGCCGCTGCTGCAGCAATTGCGCCTTGAGCTGCTGCACCGCCGGGTCGGCGTGGTCGATGATGAAGGACGCGGCCAGGGCGTCGAGCGCGACGTCCAGGTCTGCCTGCCGGCCGGGCGCCAGCGTGAGCACCACATGGCCCTGCCGCGTGTCCTCGCCCTCGGGCCGCCCCAGGAAGCGCGCCAGCGCGGCGGCATCGGCCGCCTGCACGCGCACCCGCACCGCCGACCCGCTGGCGGGCGGCGCGGCGACTGCTGAGGCCTCCACCGGGATCGAGGCAAACACCTGGGCCTGGCCCGACACGGGCCACAGGGCCCCCCCGACCGCGCACAGGCTGACGAACACGGCGCCCACCCGCGCTGCCGCCGACGCCCCACGGCACGCCGGGTGGCGGCGGCGCATCAGAAGCTGCCCTCGGTGTAGATGCGCTGGAAGCTCATCGTCCGCGGACCGATCGGCATGCGGCCGCTGAGCAGGGTGCCGGTGCGGCGGTCGAGCACCATCTCCATCGCGATCTCACCCAGTTCCTCGCGCACCGAGAACGCGTCCGCGCCCTGGGCCGCCAGCACCGTGGCGCGCGCCTTGATCAGGCGGGTCGGGTCCACCCCGCTCCAGTTCATGGCCTCGGTGCTGGCACCCACCGCGTCGGCACGGGCCATCAGTTGGCGCCGTGCCAGGGCCTGCGCGACCTGGGACGCCGGCTCACCCGACAAGGCCAGGTCGATCGATTTGCCGTCGAGACTGCCGCTGGCGCGCCAGACGCCGTCGGCCCGCTTGAGCGTCAGGTTGTGGCTGAGCTCGCCGTTGGCGGCCTTGAACTGCGCGGCATTGATCAGGCTGCCGTCGGGGCGCACCCACTCCACCGCGACGCTGTCCTCGGACACCAGTCGGCCCGGCGTGATCTGCAGGATCGTCGAACCGCGGCTGACCAGCTGGGTGTCCCCATCGGCGTCGACACTCAACGAGGTCGTGGTCACACCCACCGGTGCACCGTCGACACTGAAGGTGACGATCTCCCGGAAGCGCGGCGCAGGCGGCTCGGCGTCGCCGGTGCGCAGGGCGCTGGTCAGCGTGCGCGTCAGGGTCTCGAAGGTCTTGGCGTAGCCCACCTGATCGTGCGCGCAGAGGAGCGCTGCATCGCCCACGTTGGCGGCGAACTGGTGCAAGGCGCCGACCCGCTGCTCGCCTTTCTGCGTCACCCGGTAGATCCACTGCAGGCCCAGAAAGGCATGGGGCCCGACGGCGCCGGCGGCGGTGCGTTCAATCACCCGCGCCTCGACCGAGCCCATGGACTTCGCGACCTGGGCGAAACCGGCTTCGGAGGACACGACCAGCAGCCGCGCCAGATCACGCGACTCGCGGGCCACTTCGCAATGCACGGTCAGCGTGTCGTCCACCACGATGCTGAAGGCATAGCCCTCGTCCTGCAGCACCGGCTTGCGGTCCACCCGGCCCTGGACCTGGGTGCGCAGCCAGCCATCCTCGCTGCTCAGCGGCACCGGTGCGGGCAGGCGGGCTTCGCGGGCCTGGGCCTCGACCAGCCAGGCGGGCAGCCCCTGGGCGGGCGCCGGCAGCGCGAGGGCGCACAGCAGCGCCAGGCCAGCGGCCCGGTCGATTCGGATCATGGGTGAGTCTCCCTGTTCTTGGTGGTGATGAACGCCCTGATTGTGCCGCCACGGCCGGCGTGGCCGTCCGCCAGGCGCCTGCCGATCAGCGGCGCATCAGTCGCTTGCGGGCCTCTTCCACCCCCAGCACCAGGGCCGCCAGCGCCAGCAGCACCGGCAGCGTGCTGCCGTCCAGCGGCACGGTGTGGAACAGCGCATTCATCGCCGGCAGGTAGAGCACCGCGGCCTGCAGCACCACGCTCAGGCCCAGCCCGGCGGCCAGCCAGCGGTTGTGCAGCGCCCGGCGGCTGAAGACGCTGGCGGTGGCGCTGCGGCAGCTCAGCATGTTGAACCACTGGGTCAGCGCCACCAGGGTGAACACCTCGGTGCGGGCCTGCTCCAGCGCTATCCCCACGCCCAGCCGCCACTGGAACCACACGAAGGCCACCGCCGCCGCGCTGAGGGCCATCAGGGCGGCGCGCAGCAGCATGCGGCGGTCGAACAGGGCCTCATCGCGTGCGGTGGGCGCACGGCGCATCTCGTCGCCATCGGCCGGGTCCATGACCAGGTTCACGGTCAGCGTGCCCTCGGTGACGATGTTGATCCACAGGATCTGCACCGCCACCAGCGGCAGCGGCAGGCCGGCCACCAGGCACAGCAGCAGCAGGATGACCTCGTCCACCGAGGTGGCGAACAGGTAGAGGATGACCTTCTTCAGGTTGGCATAGACCACCCGGCCCTGCGCCACCGCATGCACCAGGGTGGCGAAGTCGTCGTCGGTGATGACGATGCGTGCGGCGCTCTTGGCCACCTCGGTGCCGCTGCGGCCCATGGCCACGCCCACGTCGGCGCGGGCCAGCGCCGGCGCGTCGTTCACGCCATCGCCGGTCATGGCCACCACCTCGCCGCGGGCCTGCAGCGCCTCGACGATGCGCAGCTTCTGTGCCGGCTGCACGCGGGCGAAGACAGCGATGGCCGGCAGCGCGTCCAGCAGTTCGGCCTCGCCCATGCGCTCGAGCTCGGGGCCGTCGACGGCGCGGTCGTCGGGGCCGGCGATGCCCAGCGTGCGCGCGATCGCCAGGCCGGTCAGCTTGTGGTCGCCGGTGACCATCACCGGGCGGATGCCCGCGGCCTGGCAGGCGGCCACCGCGGCGGGCGCGGCCTCGCGCGGCGGGTCGATCTGGCCGACCAGGCCGAGCAGGCGGCCCCGCGCCACCAGGTCGGAGTCATCCACCGCAGACGGGGCCTGCGGATCGACGGCGTCGATCACCGCCAGCGCCAGCACCCGCAGCGCCTGGCCGGCCAGCGCCTCGGCCTGGGCGCGCGCGGCCTGCAGCGTCGCAGGGCGCTCGGCGCCGCACAGGCGCAGCACGGCCTCCGGCGAGCCCTTGACCAGCCATTGGGCGCGGCCATCGGGCCCGGGGTGCAGCGTGGCCATGCGCTGGGTGTCGGCGTCAAAGGGCTGCTCGGCCAGCCGGCGTGTGGCGGCGCGGGTGGTGTCCACGTCCAGACCGGCCTTGGCGGCCAGTGTCAGCAGCGCGCCCTCGGTGGGGTCGCCGACGATGCGCCAGACTGCGCCATCGGCGGGCGGCAGCAGCTGGGCGTCGTTGCACAGCACCGCGGCACGCAGCAGCGCATGCAGATCCGGCAGCGCAGTGGCCTGCACGGGCCCGTCTGCCGCCAACAGCGTGCCCTGCGGGGCGTAGCCGCTGCCCTGCACCTGCAGACGCTGGCCGCCCGTGTCCCCCGGCAGCCACAGCGCGACCACGGTCATCTCGTTGCGGGTGAGCGTGCCGGTCTTGTCACTGCAGATCACCGTGGTCGAACCCAGCGTCTCCACCGCCGCCAGTCGGCGGATGATGGCGCCGCGGGCGGCCATGCGCTGCATGCCCACGGCCAGCGCGATGGTCATGGCCACCGGCAGGCCCTCGGGCACCATCGACACCATCTGGCTGATCGCCACCATCAGCACCTCGGCCAGCGGCATGTCGCGCCACAGGCCCAGCGCCATCACCAGCGCGAACAGGCCCAGCGCCGCCAGCGTCAGCGCGCGGCCAAAGCGCTCCAGCCGTTGCTCCAGCGGCGTGGGCGGCTCCTGGGCACGCTGGGTCAGGCCGGCGATGCGGCCGATCTCGGTGTGCCGCCCGGTGGCCACCACCAGCGCGCGGGCGCGGCCGGCGGTGACCAGCGTGCCGGCGTGCAGCATGCAGTGGCGGTCGGCCAGCGCACTGGCTTCGGGCACGGCGGCCACGGTCTTGGTCACCGGCACCGATTCGCCGGTCAGGGCGGCCTCGGCCACCTGCAGCCGCACGGCCTCCAGCAGCCGTGCGTCGGCCGCGACCGCATCGCCCGCGGCCAGCAACAGCACATCGCCCGGCACCATCGCATGGGCCGGCGCCAACTGCTCGGCGCCGTCGCGCCAGACCCGCACCTGCACCGCGGCCAGCTGGCGCAGCGCCGCCATCGAGCGCTCGGCACGCCCCTCCTGCAGGCTGCCCAGCAGGCCGTTGATCAGCACCACCACCACGATCACCGCCGCATCACCCAGGTGACCCATCGCCAGCGCCAGCCCAGCGGCGACGCCCAGGATGGCGATCAAGGGACTGCGCAGCTGGCGCAGGAAGATCGCCCAGTACGGGCGCGTGCTGGGCTCGGGCAGCGTGTTGGGGCCATGCACGGTCAGGCGGCGCGCCGCGTCCTCGGCGCTCAGGCCCAGTTCGGCGTCGGTGCCCAGCTGCTGCAGTGCGGCCGCCGGTGGCAGGGCGTGCCAGTCGGTGCGGGGGGCGGCATCAGCGTTCACGGCGGCACAGGATCACAGGCGAGACCTGTCGATTCTGTGGTGGGCGACCACCTGTTCAGCTTGACCCTGGACAAGCCACGGCGGCACGTGGCCCGCATTCCGCGGGGTTCTCAACCCAGCAGATTGGCCAGCTTCAGCAGCGCCAGCAGCAGCATCCACAGCACCACCGAGCGCCAGACCAGACCGACCAGGCTGCCCAGGTGGCCCAGTTCGGGCGGCAGGCCGGGGGTGGAGCCGGTGGCGTCGGTGGCGTCGGTGTCGCCGCTGGCGAAGGTGCGGCTGCGGTCAGGCGTCACGCCCGGGGCGGCCGCGCCGCCCAGCTGCACGCCCACCGCACCGGCCGCCGCCGCGAGGATGATGCCCTCGTTGGCGTGCTTCCACAGGCCGGCGTCGCGGCGCCAGCCGGCCACCGCATCCTCGAAGTTGCCCACCACCGCGAAGCCGAAGGCGGTGAGGCGGGCCGGCACATGGTCGATCAGGTTGAAGGCGCGCTGGGACAGCTCGCGCAGGTTGTCATTCACCGGCACGCCCAGGTGGTGGCTCTTGAAGGCCCAGTAGCGGCTGCCGAACTCGGCCATGCGGTAGAGCACCGCGCCGGCCGGGCCCAGGCCCAGCGCCGCCAGCACCACGTAGCAGAAGAACACGCCGAAGACATGGCGGTGCGCGGCCAGCAGTGCGTGTTCCAGCACGTGGCGCAGCAGTTCGGTGCGCGGCAGCTCGGACGCATCCAGGTGGCGCCATTCGGCCAGCAGGCGGCGGGCGCCGTCCTCGTCGCCCTTCTCCAGCGCCTCGCGGATGTCGGTGAAGTAGTGGCTGAACTGGCGAAAACCCAGCGTCAGGTAGATCACCAGCACATCGAAGGCCAGCGCCAGGAAGAAGCTGATGTAGGTGGCCAGCACCCAGTGCAGCGCCCAGGCCAGCAGGGCCGGCACGATGACCGTCACCACCCAGACGATGCGCGCGTGCTGGGGCTGGCCGGCGTCGAAATTGCGCCCGGTCCAGCCGACCCAGTCGGCCAGCGTGTCATGGACCCAGTTGTCGCGCGGCAGCGGCTTGATCTGCTCAAGCACCAGCGCGAAGAGGACGGCGAAGAAACTCACGCTGGCGATGATACCCAGCGTTGGCGGCTCAATCGTCGGCCAGCAGGTGGTAGAGATTGCGCAGCATCGCGGCTGTGGCGCCCCAGATGAAGAAGCGGTCGGGCTGGCCCGCCGGGTCGGGCGACCAGGGCATGGACAGGAACTCGCGCCAGACGCCGGGCGCCGCCTCGAAGCGGTGGCGCCGGTGGTGCGCCGGGTTCATCAGAAAGGCCAGCGGCACCTCGAAGGCCTCGGCCACCTCGAAGGCGTCCAGCGCCAGCTGGTGGTCCGGGTCGACCAGGCCGACCACCGGCGTCACCACGTAGCGGGTGACCGTGGTGTAGGTGGGCAGGCGGGCGATGACCTCGATCCGCTCGGCGCCCAGGCCCACCTCCTCGTGGGCCTCGCGCAGCGCGGTGGCCACCGCGTCGGCGTCCTCGGGGTCGGTGCGGCCGCCGGGAAAGCTGACCTGGCCGGCATGGTCGTGCAGGTGGGCGGTGCGCTCGGTCAGCAGCACCGACAGCCCGTGCGGCCGCGGCACCAGCGGCACCAGCACCGCGGCGGGCGTGGGTTCGCGGTCGAAGTGCAGGTCGTGGCGGTTGCCGTCGCCCGCGATCGGAGCGACGCGTTCATGGGCGCCCGCCAGGCGCTGGCGCAACAGCGCAGGCTGCAGCCGCGCCGGATCGATCGCCGGCAGATGGGCGTCGGTGGACAGGACCGGGATGGCGCGGGGGTCGCGGATCAGGCGGCTGGGTCGGGTCGGCGGCGCGTTCATGCCCGGCCATGATAGGCGGCTCGCCCCGTCAGCGCAGGCTGCCCACGTAGCGCCGCATCGCCACGCCCAGCGGGCTGCTGGGCGTGGCGGCCGGCCGCACCGGCGCGGCGGGCGGTGGCGGCGGGAACAGGGCCTCGGCCAGGCGGTTGGCGCGCTCGACACAGTCGGCCTGGCCGCTGGCCCGCGCCAGCGCGATGATCTCCTGCGCGTAGGCGGCATCGCGAACCAGCCATTCGACGTCGGTGACGCGGCCGACATGGCGGCGCAGCACCACGTGCAGATGGGCCGCCAGGGCCAGCTTCTCGCTCTCCAACATGGGTCACTCCCGGGTCGTGGGTCAGTCGATGCGTTCGCCGTGCTGGGCCAGATCCAGCCCCAGCCGCTCCTGGTCGGGTGTCAGGCGCAGGCCGACCAGGGCGTCGACCAGCCACAGCAGGAACGCGGTGGCGACGCCGCTGTAGAGCAGCGTGGCGCCCGCGGCGGTGGCCTGCGCCGCCAGCGAACCGCTGACGCCGCCCACCAGCGGCTCGGCCAGCACGCCGGTCAGCAGTGCACCGACCAGGCCACCGATGCCGTGCACGCCGAACACGTCCAGCGAGTCGTCCACGCCCAGCAGGCGTTTCAGACCGGTGGCGCCCCACAGGCCCGCCAGACCCGCCACCGCGCCGATCAGCACCGCGTTGCCGGGGCCGACGAAGCCCGAGGCCGGCGTCACCGCGACCAGGCCGGCCACCACGCCGCTGCACAGGCCCAGCAGCGTGGGCGTGCGGCGCAGCGTCCATTCGGCCAGCATCCAGCCCAGCGCGCCGGCGGCCCCGGCCAGTTGCGTGGCCAGCATGGCCATGGCGGCGCGGGCATCGGCGGCCCCGGCCGAGCCGGCATTGAAGCCGATCCAGCCCACCCACAGCAGCGCCGCGCCGGTCATCGTCTGGCCCAGGTGCGAGGGGGTCAGGGCCTCGCGCCCCCAACCCTGGCGCGGGCCCAGCCACCAGGCCGCCACCAGGCCGGCCACGCCGGCGTTGAGGTGGACCACGGTGCCACCGGCGAAGTCCAGTGCGCCGCGCTGCGCCAGCCAGCCCTCGGGCGACCAGACCCAGTGGGCCAGCGGCGCATAGACGCCCAGCGACCACAGTGCGCTGAACCACAACAGGGCGGCGAAGCGCATGCGTTCGGCCACCGCGCCCACGATCAGTGCGGGCGTGATGACGGCAAAGCTGAGCTGGAACATCGCGAACACCGCCTCGGGCACCGAGGGCATCAGCGGGTGCACGCTGGCCAGGCCCTGTGGCTTGTCCACGCGCAGGCTGGCCATCCAGGGGTGGCGCCAGTCGCCGATCCACCCATCACCAGGGCCGAAGGCCAGGCTGTAGCCGATGGCGAACCACAGCAGGCTCACCAGGGCGGCGATGGCCAGCACCTGCGCCAGGGTGCCCAGCACGTTCTTGCGCCGCACCATGCCGGCGTAGAACAGCGCCAGGCCTGGCAGGCTCATCAGCAGCACCAGCGTGGTGGCGCTGATCATCCAGGCGGTGTCGCCGGCGCTGAGTTGCGCGACCGGCACCAGGGCTGGCAAAGGGGTGGCCATCGACGTCCTCTTGTTCTGTACTGCCCCCAGGACTCAGCAAGAACCCTGCCCAGCAGCGCCGCGCCGGGACGAAAAAAAACCGCCCCGGTGGGGCGGCTTTCTTGGGGGCAGGCGCGAGGCCGGCGATCAGGACAGCTTTTCCTTGATGCGCGCCGACTTGCCCGAGCGCTGGCGCAGGTAGTACAGCTTGGCGCGGCGGACGTCACCGCGGCGCTTGACTTCGATCGAGGCGATCAGCGGGCTGTAGAGCTGGAAGGTCCGCTCGACGCCTTCGCCGCTGGAGATCTTGCGCACGATGAAGCTGCTGTTGAGGCCGCGGTTGCGCTTGGCGATCACGACGCCTTCGTAGGCCTGCACGCGCTTGCGGGTGCCTTCGACGACGTTGACGCTGACGATCACGGTGTCGCCGGGGGCAAAGGCCGGGATGGTCTTGCCAAGACGAGCAATTTCTTCCTGCTCGAGGGTCTGGATCAGGTTCACTGACTTCTCCGAAGTGATCGTGCCGGGGCTGGTTGAAAGATGGTGCATCCCTGGCGGTGCATGGATGCGTCCCTCGGCAGAGGATCGAAAAGCCGCTGATTATAGCGCGGCGTTGCCCTGGGCGCCAAGCGCAGCCAGGAAGCGCTCATCGGCCGCGCTGAGGCGGCCCGCCGCCCGGGCGGCAGCGATCAGGTCGGGGCGACGGCGCGCGGTGAGTTCCAGCGAGCGCTCGCGGCGCCAGCGCTCGATCTGCGCATGGTGGCCGGACAGCAGCACGGGCGGCACCGGCTGGGCGGCCTCGCCCTCAGCGGGCGTCCAGACCTCGGGGCGGCTGTAGTGCGGGCAGTCGAGCAGGCCGTCCTCGAAGCTGTCCTGCTGGTGCGAGCGGGCGTCGGCCAGCACGCCCTCCTGCAGACGCGCGATGCCGTCCAGCAGCGCCAGCGCGGGCAGTTCGCCCCCGGACAGCACGAAGTCGCCCAGGCTCAGTTCCAGGTCGACATGGCGGTCAAGCAGGCGCTGGTCGATCCCTTCGTAGCGGCCGCACAGCAGCAGCGCGCCAGGGCCGCCGGCCATCTCGCGCAGCAGGGCCTGGTCGATGCGTCGGCCGGTGGGGCTGAAGTGGATCACCGGCGCGGGGGCGGCGCGGTCGGCGCGCACCGCGGCCAGCGCGCGCTCCAGCGGCTCGGCGAGCATCACCATGCCGGGGCCGCCGCCGTAGGGACGGTCATCGACGCGGCGGTAGTTGTCGTCGGCGAAATCGCGCAGCGGCCAGCAGCGCACGTCCACCTGGCCCGACTCGAAGGCGCGCCGGGTCACGCCCTGCGTGAGAAAGGGCGTGAACAGCTCGGGAAACAGCGTGATGACGTCGAAGCGCATGGCCCGATCGTCAATAGTCCAGGCCCCAGTCGACGAGCAGGCACCGGCCCGGCAGGTCCACCTCGTCGACATAGGCGGCCACGAAGGGGATCAGGCGCTCGGCCTCGTCGGGCGGCGCATCAGCGGCCGCGTCGGGGCGACGCACGCGCAGCACGCAGTGGGCCCCGGTTTCAAGCAGGTCGGTGACGGTGCCGAGCACCGCCCCCTCGCGGTTGAGCACCTGCAGGCCGATCAGGTCGACCCAGTAGAACTCGTCGGGGTCGGCGGTGGGAAAGCTCTGGCGCGAGACGAACACCCGGGCGCCCTTGAGCGCCTCAGCGGCGTTGCGGTCGGGGATGTCCTGGGCGGTGGCCACGACCACCTCGCCATGTTCCTTGGCGCTGGTGATCTTCAGCAGCGCCGGCAGCGGCGCCGGCTTGGCGGCGCGCACCGCGGCGACACCCTTGCCGGGCGCCGCGTCCGCCGGTTGCAGGAACCAGCGGCGGGAGGAAAACAGGGCCTGGGGATCGGCGGAAAAAGGCTGGACCTTGAACCCGCCCTTGATGCCCCAGGCGTCGATGATGCGGCCGACCTCGACCGCGTCATCGGGCCAGCTCACCGCATCAGGCGACGTCATGCGCGGATGGGTGGGCCGGCCGGGCCGGTCAGGCGGCCGGGGCGACCTTGGCCTTGGCCTGGGCGATCAGGCGCGAGACGGTGTCCGACGGCTGGGCGCCGACGCCGACCCAGTAGGTCACGCGGTCCTGAGCCACGCGCAGGGCTTCTTCGCCCTCGGAGGCCACCGGGTTGTAGAAGCCCAGCTTCTCGATGAAGCGGCCATCACGGCGCTCGCGCGAGTCGGCGACGACGATGTTGTAGAAGGGGCGCTTCTTGGAGCCACCGCGGGCCAGACGAATCACGACCATGTTGTCGTTCCTTGATGTTCAGTTCGTGTGGACCGCCGCGCCTGGGAGACACCGCCTGGATTGGCTGATCCGGTTGCCCGGGCCTGATGTGCAGATGTACGTCAGACCCGAACGCTGCTCCAGCCCCGTAGATACGCCTGCTCGGTGACCACGCTCCGTGGGTACCGTCAAGCCGGTGCTGGAAAACATGGGATTATAGGGTCTGTACAGCGAACCTGACAAACCGAGATGCCCGAGCTGCTCATCCGCCCCAGCACCGATGCCGACCTGCCGGCCATCACCGCGATCTATGGCCAGGCCGTGCTGCACGGCACCGGCACCTTCGAACTGGAGCCGCCCGACCTGGCCGAGATGGGCCGCCGCCGCGCCGACGTGCTGGGCAAGCAGCTGCCCTGGCTGGTGGCCGCAGGCGCCGACGGCGCGTTGCTGGGCTATGCCTACGCCAACCATTTCCGGCCGCGCCTGGCCTACCGCTTCTGCCTGGAGGACTCGATCTACCTGGCTCCCGAGGCCCAGGGCCGTGGCGTGGGCACCGCCCTGCTGGCCGAACTGGTGGGCCAGTGCGAGGCGCGTGGCGCCCGCCAGATGCTGGCGGTGATCGGCGACAGCGCGAATGCCGGCTCGATCGGCGTGCACCGGCGGCTGGGTTTCGAGCACACCGGCGTGCTCAAGGCCTCGGGCTGGAAGTTCGGCCGCTGGCTGGACGTGGTGCTGATGCAACGCGCGCTGGGTGTGGGCGACACGCTGCCGGCGGCCGACTGAGGGCCAGACACGACACAGGGCCCCGCAAGGCCCTGTCTGTGCGCCGAACCGCGTGGCTCAGAACAGCATCGTGCTGATCCAGTAGAACACGCCGGCCACGAAGGCCGCCGCCGGGATCGTGAAGATCCAGGCCCAGACGATGTTGCCGGCCAGGCCCCAGCGCACCGCCGACGGGTTGCGCACCGAGCCCACGCCCAGGATGGCGCCGGTGATCGTGTGGGTGGTCGACACCGGGATGCCCAGCGAAGTGGCCAGGAACAGCGTCAGCGCGCCGCCGGTCTCGGCACAGAAGCCGCCCACCGGCTTGAGCTTGGTCAGGCGCTGGCCCATGGTCTTGACGATGCGCCAGCCGCCGAACATCGTGCCCAGGCCGATCGCCATGTAGCACGACCAGATCACCCAGTCGGGCGGTGCCGTGTCGGAGGCGGCCACGTAGCCCGAGGCCACCAGCAGCATCCAGATGATGCCGATGGTCTTCTGCGCGTCGTTGCCGCCATGGCCCAGCGAATACAGGCCGGCCGAGACCAGCTGGAAACGCCGGAACCAGCGGTCCACGCGCATCGGCGCGGTGCGCCGGAACACCCAGGACACGCCCACCATCATCAGCGAGCCCAGCACGAAGCCCAGGGCCGGCGAGATGAAGATGAAGACCACCGTCTTGGCGATGCCGGCGCCGATCAGCTTGCCCAGGCCCGCCTTGGTGATGACCGCACCGATGATGCCGCCGATCAGCGCGTGCGAGCTGGACGAGGGGATGCCGTACCACCAGGTGATGATGTTCCAGGTGATGGCGCCGATCAGCGCGCCGAAGACCACATGCTGGTCGACCACGCCAGGCTCGACGATGCCCTTGCCAATGGTCTTGGCCACGCTGAGGTGGAAGACCGAGATGGCGATGACGTTGAAGAAGGCGGCGAACAGCACCGCCTGCTGCGGCTTGAGCACACCGGTGGAGACGACGGTGGCGATCGAGTTCGCCGCGTCGTGGAAACCGTTCATGAAGTCGAAGGCCAGGGCCAGGGCCACCAGCACGACGACGAACCAGAACGCGATCTGGGCTGCTTCCATGAGAAGTCCGGGCCGCGGCCGCTCAGGAGTTCTCGAGGACGACGCCCTCGATCAGGTTGGCGACATCCTCGCAGCGGTCGGAGATCGACTCCATGTGCTCGTAGATGGCCTTCAGCTTGATCAGCTCCTTGACGTCGATGTCGTCGCGGAAGAGCTTGGACATGGCGCTGCGCATCACCCGGTCGGCGTCGCTTTCCAGGCGGTCGATCTCCTCGCAGGTCTTGAGCGCGGCCTCGGCCACCTCGGGCTGCGACAGCTTGGGCAGCAGCGAGACCGCATGCTGCACGCGCTCGCAGCACTTCAGCGAGATGTCACCCAGGCGGATCACGTCCTCGTTGACGTTCTGCACGTTGTACAGCGCCATCACCTCGGAGGAGTCCTGCAGCAGGTCGAGGATGTCGTCCATCGCGTTGATCAGGCCGTGGATCTGCTCGCGGTCGATCGGCGTGATGAAGCTGCGGTGCAGCAGGCGGTTGACCTCGGCCGTGACCTTGTCGGCGGCGCGCTCGGCGTTGTCCACCTCGGCGGCGTACTTCTCACGCAGGTCGGGCGTGCTGTAGTACTGGATCATCGACGTGAAGGAGCGGGCCCCCTCGGCGATGTATTTGCCATGCTCGTTGAAGAGTTCGAAAAAGTTGCCTTCCTTGGGCAACAGCTTGCCGAAGAACATCGGGGTCTCCTCTGGCCCGGTGCGGGCGCAAAAAGGGGCGGTGACCGTCACACTGCGGTCATCGCCCTGTCATATCCGCATTCTAGCGGGCGCTCAGGACCGGAAGATGAAGTACACCGCGCCCAGCAGGCACAGCCCGGCCCACAGGTAGTCCAGTTTCAGCGGCTGCCCCATGTAGAACACCGCGAAAGGCACGAAGACCGCCAGGGTGATCACCTCCTGGGCGATCTTCAGCTGCGCCAGGCTGTAGCCGCCGCCGTAGCCGATGCGGTTGGCCGGCACCTGCAGCAGGTACTCGAAGAGCGCGATGCCCCAGCTGACCAGGGCGGCCACGTACCAGGCCTGGCCGGCCTGATGGCGCAGGTGGCCATACCACGCCACGGTCATGAACAGGTTGGACAGGGTGAGCAGGCCAAAGGTCTGCACCCACAGCGGCAGGCTGGTCAGCCAGGTCATGCCAGGGCCCTCACAGGGGTTCGAGACGCTGATCGGCCACGGCCGCCAGCAGCGTGGGCCAGTCGCCCTGCGCCAGCGCCAGTTCCGGCGCCAGCTGGGCCAGCGGGCGCAGCACGAAGGCGCGCTGGTGCATCCGCGGGTGCGGCAGCGTCAGCACCGGGTCGTCCTGCACCAACTGGCCGTAGAGCAGCAGGTCCAGGTCCAGGGTGCGCGGCGCGTTGCGGTAGGGTCGTTCGCGGCCGTGGCGCTGCTCGATGTCCTGCAGCACCGCCAGCAGCGCGCGCGGCGCCAGCGCGGTGCGCACGCGACCCACGGCGTTGACGTAGTCGGGGCCGCCGGCATCGACCGGCGCGCTGCGCCACAGGCCCGACAGGCCGTCGCCCTCGACCCCCGCCACCGTGGTCAGAGCCTGCCAGGCCAGCCGCAGCGTGCCCTGGGCATCGCCCAGGTTGGCACCCAGCCCGATGTAGGCCAGCTCGGTCACGACGCTCAGGCCGCGGCGGGCGGCGCGCCCTCGCCCCCGCCCGAGGGCTTGCGGCGGCGGCGCCGGCGGCGCTTGCGCGCCGGGGCGGCGTCACCGCCCTCGTCGGGGCCATCGCCGGCGTCCGGGCCGCCCTCCGCGCCGGCCTCAGGGCCGTCGTCATCGGCGTCGGCCTCGCGCGGGGCCTGGGCAGTGGCCGCTGGCGCCCGGGCCGGCTTGGGCGCGCGGCGCGGCTTGTGCTGGCTGTCGCGCACCGCTTCCAGCAGGGCCTCGCGGTCCTCCGGGCTGCCCAGCGAGAAATCCTCCCACCACTCGGCCAGCTCGGCCGGGATCTCACCCACGTCGGCGCGCAGGCGCAGGAAATCGAAGCCGGCGCGGAAACGCGGCTGCTCGACCAGGCCGAAGGCGCCGTTGGGCGTGCGGCGCTCGAAGCGCGGCTGCATCATCCAGATGTCGCGCATGTCGGCGGCCAGCTTGCCGCGGCCGGAGATGTCGCCGATGCGGGCGTCGAAGACCGCGTCGATCGCCTGCTGCAGCGCCGGCGACGGGTGCTCGCCGGCGGCGCGGCGCTCGGCCCAGCCGGCCTGCACGTCGTGCCACAGCATGCAGGCCAGCATGAAGCTGGGCGCCACCGCCTTGCCCTCGCCCACCCGGCGGTCGGTGTCGGCCAGCGCCAGCTGGATGAACTTCTGGCGCGCGCTGCCGGCCGGGGCGTTGAGCAGCGCAGCATCCAGGATCGGGAAGACACCCCGGCCCAGGCCCTGGGCCTGGATCTGCTCCAGACTGGCCAGCGCGTGGCCGGTCTGCAGCAGCTTGATCATCTCGTCGAACATGCGCGAGGCCGGCACGTTGGCGAGCAGCGGGATGGCGGCGGCGATCGCCTTGTGCGTCTTGGGCTCGATCTTGAAGCCCAGCTTGGCGGCAAAGCGCACCACGCGCAGGATGCGCACCGGGTCTTCGCGGTAGCGGGTGGCCGGGTCGCCGATCATGCGCAGCGTCTGCGCACGCACGTCCTTGAAGCCATGGTGGTAGTCGACCACCAGCTGACGCCTCGGGTCGTAGTACATCGCGTTGACGGTGAAGTCGCGGCGCGCGGCGTCCTCGATCTGCGGGCCCCAGACGTTGTCGCGCAGCACGCGGCCGTCGGCATCGACGACGTGGCTCTTGTTCTCGATCTCCTTCTTGGAGGTCTTCTCATTGCCGGCCACCTGCTCGGCGGCGCTGGCGTCCATGTAGGCGCGGAAGGTGGAGACCTCGATCACCTCGTGGTCGCGGCCGCGGCCATGGATCACGTGGACGATGCGAAAGCGCCGGCCGATGATGAAGGCGCGGCGGAACAGGCCCTTGACCTGCTCGGGCGTGGCGTTGGTGGCGACGTCGAAGTCCTTGGGGCGGCGGCCCACCAGCAGGTCGCGCACCGCGCCACCGACGATGTAGGCCTCGTGGCCCGCGTCCTGCAGCGTGGTGACCACGCGCACCGCGCGCTCGTCGAGCAGCGAGGGGTCGATGCCATGCTCGGACGCCGGGATCTCCAGGCGCTTGCCCAGCGGGATGCCGGCGGGCTGCGGCGCTGCGGGCTTGCCCAGCAGCTTGTCGATGAATTTGCGGATCATGTCGCGTCGAAGAGGTCGATGATGCGCCAGCCGCGCTCAAGCGCGATCTGACGCAGGGCCGGCGTCGGGTTGGTGGCCACCGGGGTGGGCACCGCCTCGAGCAGCGGCAGGTCGTTGGTGGAGTCGCTGTAGAACAGCACGTCGTCGAAGTCGGCGAAGGACTGGCCCCGGCTGTGCAGCCAGGCCTGGACGCGCGCCACCTTGCCTTCGCGGAAGGTGGGGGTGCCGCGGATGGCGCCGGTGGCGCGGCCGTCGGCGCCGCGCTCCAGTTCCACCGCCAGCAGGGTCTCGACACCGAAGGCCGTGGCGATCGGCCGGGTGACGAATTCGTTGGTGGCGGTGACCACCGCCACCAGGTCGCCGTCCTGCTGGTGGGCGCGCACCAGCTCGATCGCCTCGAAGCGCAGCGCGGGGCCGATCACCTCCTGCATGAAGCGCTCGCGCGCGGCCTCGGCGTCGGCCAGCGGGCGGTGGCGCCAGGCCGAGGTGGCGAAGTCCACGTAGTCGGCCAGCACCAGCGTGCCGGCCTGGTACTGCTCGAAGAACTGCTGATTGCGCGCGCGCCAGGCCTGGCCGTCGGTCCAGCCGATGGCGCACATGAACTCGCCGAAGGCGTGGTCGGAATCGGTGGGCAGCAGGGTGCCATCCAGGTCGAACAGGGCCAGCCTCATGCGGCCACCTCGCCTTCAGTGAGCATCTTCTTGAGCAGGGGAACGGTGACGGCGCGGCGCTCGGCCAGCGAGAAGCGGTCGAGCCGGTGCAGCAGGCTTTTCAGCGAGCCCAGGTCGCGCTCGAAGCGGGTCAGCAGGTAGTCCATCACCTCGTCGGACAGCATCAGGCCACGCGCGTCGGCCTCGCGGCGCAGTACCGCTCGGGTGGCGGCTTCGTCCAGTGGCTGCAGCTCGAACACCGGGCCCCAGCCGAAGCGCGTGCGCAGGTCCTCGCGCAGCGGAAGGTCCACGGGCGGCAGGCGGGCGGCGGCGGCCATCTGCGTGCCATGGGTGGCGGCCTCGACGAAAAGCGTGAAGGCGGCATGCTGGCGCGCCTCGTCCAGGTCCTGGGCGTCGTCGATGACGACCAGGGTCCAGGCCTCGTCGAAGGTCCAGGGCAGCGGTGTGCTGGCGTGGAACCAGGCCACCTGACCGCCCTGCCCCCGCACCCGCGCCGCCCAGGCCGCCAGCAGGTGCGACTTGCCGGTGCCGGCCCGCCCGTGCAGGAACACCGGCGGACCCGGCTGGCGCCACTGGGTCAGCGCATGCAGGGCCACCCCATTGGGCCCGGTCACGAAGTTGTCGAAACCGGGCTCGGGCCCCAGTCCGATGGCCAGCGGGATCTGCTTCATCCGCGGTACAGCTCGCTTTGCAGGTAGGCGGCCAGCACGCGCCGGGCAGCGACCAGGGCCACCGCCGACAGCGGCAGCGCCGCCAGCACGCCCACGAAACCGAACAGCTGGCCGAAGGCCATCAGCGCGAAGATCACCGCCAGCGGGTTCAGGCCGATGCGCTCACCCACCAGGCGCGGCGTCAGCACGAAGCTCTCCAGCATCTGGCCCAGGCCGTAGACCACGGCCACCGCGCCCAGGCCGTACCAGCTGCCGAACTGCAGCACCGCGCTCAGCAGCGCCAGCACCAGGCCCAGGCCGAAGCCCAGGTAGGGAATGAAGACCAGCAGGCCGGTGAACACGCCCACCGGCAGCGCAAGCTCGAAACCGGCCAGCGCCAGCGCACCGGCATACCAGACCGACAGCACCAGCATCACCATCAGCTGGCCGCGCAGGTACTGGCCCAGCAGCTCGTCGCACTCGCCCAGGAAGCTGTCCACCGAGGCACGCATGCGCGGCGGCACCAGCCGGCGCAGCCGCTCCATCATCTGCGGCCAGTCCAGCAGCAGGTAGAACAGCACCAGCGGCACCAGCACCAGGTTGCCCAGCACGGTCAGCACCACGCTGCCGCCCAGGCGCGCCGAGCTGAGCAACGCCGCCAGGCCATCCTCGAGGTTGCCGCCAAGGCCCTTGAGCACCATGTCCTTGATGCCGGCCACATCCAGGCGCACCTCGATGCCCAGCCTGGCCAGCGCCGGCGCCAGCACCTGGTTGGCCCACTCGGCACCGCGCGGGATCTGCTCGCGCAGGATGGGCAGTTCGCGGGCGATGATGGGCACCACCAGCAGCGCCATCGCCAGCACCGACACCACCGCCAGCAGCACCGCCAGCGTGGCCGCCAGCGAACGCGGCCAGCCGCGCCGGGCCAGCGCCTCGGTCAGCGGCTGCAGCGCATAGGCCAGCACCGCCGCGATCAGGAAGGGCATCAGCACGGGCGCGAGCAGCCACAGCAGCACCAGCACGACTGCGGCGATCAGCAGCCAGCTCAGCGACTGTCTCTGGGCGGGGGATAGGTTCATCGGTACAGGGATCGGCGGCACGCGCGTCCCGGCAGGAACGCTGGCGGCGGCGGGGCGGTGCGGGTCACGGTGTCGGGGCCGGCCAGCCGCGCGGCCCGTGGGGGGCGTCCCGCAACACGCTGCGCGATTGTACGGCGACCGTCCACGCCGCTCAGGCGGGGGGGCGTCCGCGCAGCTCGGCCATGCGCTGGCGCAGCAGCTCGGCCTGCGGGCCGTCGGGGCGCTGGTCCAGGCAGGTCTGCAGGTCGACCAGCGCCTCGGCCGGGCGGCCCAGCTCGGCCAGCAGCAGGCCGCGGTCGCGGCGCTCGTCCCAGTCGCCCGGCAACAGCCGCACCAGGCGCTGCTGCACCGCCAGCTGGCGCCGCAGGTCACCCTGGCGTTCATGCACTGACTTGAGGTTGCGCAGCATGCGCGCCAGCACCTCGCGCGGCTCGGCCGCCTGCAGGAACAGGCCCAGCGGCAGCTCGTCATCGCCCGGCAGGCCCAGCTGCTGGCGCCAGGGCTCCAGGCGCTGCGCCAGACGATCGCGCGAGAGCGACTCGCCGGTGAAGGGGTCGACCACCACCTCGCCGGCCGGCAGCCGCAGCTTGACCAGGAAGTGGCCGGGGAACGAGATGCCGCGCGCCGTCAGGCCGATCTGCTGGGCGATCTCGATGTACAGCAGCGCCAGCGAGATGGGAATGCCCAGGCGCGTCTGCAGCACCCGGTGCAGGTAGCTGTTGTCGGCGTGGTGGTAGTCGTTGACGTTGCCGGCAAAGCCCAGTTCGCGGAAGAAGTAGCGGTTGAGCATGCGCAGCCGGTGGGTTGGCGGCGCATCGGCGGGCAGTCGCTGGCGCAGGCGCTGGGCGAGCTGGTCGATCTCGTCGAGCACGCCTTGCACGTCCAGCATCGGGTGGTCGTCCTGGGCCAGCAGGATCGCCGCCTCCAGCAGCGCGACATCGGCCCCTTCCGCCACCAGCGCCGAGAAATAGTCCAGCGGACTGGCCGGCGCGAAGCGCGGCGTCTGGGTCATGGCGCTCAGCCTCGGCGGGCGAACTGCCGCAGGTTCAGCCCCAGCAGGCGCAGCACGCCGAAGTACAGCAGCGCCGCCACCGCCAGCGCACCGAACAGCAGGCCGGCGCGCTGCAGCCAATGCGCCTGCAGCGCCACCCAGTCCAGGCGCCAGGCCACCCAGGCCAGCCAGCCGGCCAGCACCGCCGAGGCCACCATCACCCGCAGGATGAACCCCCCCCAGCCAGGCTCCGGCATGTAGATGCCGCGCGCGCGCAGCCCGCGCAGCAGCCAGGCCGCATTGCCCATCGCCCCCAGGCTGGTGGCCAGCGCCAGGCCGGCGTGCCCCAGCCAGGGCACGAAGGCGGCGTTCATCACCTGGGTGAGCACCAGCACGACGATGGCAATGCGCACCGGCGTGCGGATGTCCTGCTGGGCGTAGAAGCCCGGCGCCAGCACCTTCACGCCGATCAGGCCGATCAGGCCCACGCCGTAGCCCTGCACCGCCAGCGTGCTCATGCGCAGCGCCCGCTCGTCGAAGGCGCCGTGGTGGAACAGCACCGCCATCAGCGGCAGGCCGAACACCAGCATCGCCAGCGCGCAGGGCCAGGCCAGCATCAGCGCCAGACGCAGGCCCCAGTCCAGGTGGCCCGAGTAGCCCTGGGCGTCGCCACGGGCCTTCAGCGCCGACAGACCCGGGGTGAGCACCACGCCCAGCGCCACACCCAGCAGCGCGGTCGGGAACTCCATCAGCCGGTCGGCGTAGGTGAGCCAGGACACCGCCCCCGCCCCCAGGTGCGAGGCGATCTGGCTGTTGATCAGCAGCGAGATCTGCGCCACCGACACGCCCAGCAGCGCCGGCGCCATCTGGGACAGCACGCGGTGCACGCCCGGGTGTTGCCACGCACGCTTCAGGCCCGCCGGTGTCAGGCCGATGTGCGGCAGGCAGCCGATGCGCGCCAGCGCCGGCACCTGCACCGCCATCTGCAGCACCCCGCCCAGGACCACGCCCACCGACAGCGCGTGGATCGGCCGGATGCCGTGACGCTCCAGCAAGGGCGTCAGGCCCCAGGCGCAGGCGATCACCGACAGGTTCAGCAGCACCGGCGTGGCCGCCGGCACCACGAAGCGTTTCCAGGTGTTGAGGATGCCAGCCGCCAGCGCCACCATCGACATGAAGCCGATGTAGGGGAACATCCAGCGGGTCATCAGCACCGCCAGGTCCAGCTCTTCCAGGCCGGCGCCGAACAGCCAGACGATCACCGGCGCCCCGGCCACGCCCACAGCGCAGGTCAGCAGCAGCGCCCACGCCAGCATGGTGGCGACAGCGTCGATCAGGCGGCGCGTGGCCTCGTCGCCGTCGGTCTCGCGGCTGGCGGCCAGAATGGGCACGAAGGCGGCCGAGAAGGCCCCTTCGGCGAACAGCCGCCGCAGCAGGTTGGGAATGCGGAACGCGATGTTGAACGCATCGGTCATCGCGCTGGCGCCGAAGGCGTGCGCCACGAGCTGCTCGCGCACCAGGCCGGTGATGCGCGACAACAGGGTCCAGAGGGAGACGGTGGTGGCCGCCTTGAGCAGGTTCATGCGGTGGGCCGCCCGCTCACGCGGCAGCCATGCCAGGGCACAGCCGACCGATTATAGGGACCCACCGGCGGCCACCTTGCCAGCTGGACCAGGAAAATGCTATACTCGATAGTCTTTATCCACCTGGACCCAATTTCAAGCAATGGCCACTTCCTCCAAAGCCAAGAAGAAGACCGTTCGTCTCGCGTCGGGCCGCAAGCGCGCTCGCCAGGACGTCAACCTGAACGCCGCCAACACCTCGCTGCGTTCGAAGTTCCGCACCTCGATCAAGAACGTGCTCAAGGCCGTCGCCGCCGGCGACAAGGGCCAGGCCACCGACCTGTTCAAGACCGCCCAGAGCGTGATCGACTCGATCGCCGACAAGGGCATCTTCCACAAGAACAAGGCCGCTCGTCACAAGAGCCGCCTGTCCGCCAAGATCAAGGCGCTCGCCGCCTGACAACCCTCTCCAGGTGGAAGACAAAGGCCCCGCACTGCGGGGCCTTTTTCATGGTGGGCCCCGACGTGCGGGGCCCTTGTTCTGTGGCGCCCTGTACCCCATGGCCTGTGGGGTGGGGGCCGCAGGGCGGGGCTGATGTTCTTGGGCAGCGCCAGGCTGAGTTTCCTGGCAGTCGCCACCAGCCCGCCCAAGCCACGCCACGGACTGTGGCATCCGCGGCGCAGGCCTCAGGCCGACGGCGGGTCGGGCAGCAGGCAGGCCTCGGACACCTGCAGGTGGTTGTCCTTGGCAAAGTTCATCACGAAGTCCCAGGCCATGGGTTCGAGGTCGCGCAGCGCCTCGTTGACGATCACGCACTTCACGCCATTGATCACCCGCGGCACGCAGTACGGCGAGTAGCCGATGAAGGCGCCAATGCCGCCCGCGCCGCCCCCCGGGCGGAAGCACGACATCGCACCGGCCAGGCGCTCGGCCCAGTCACTGGGACGGAAGGTCCGTCCTTCCAGCGTGATGCCTTGGATGAAGAACTCGCGGGGCTTGGTGACGGACATGGGCTCAGGAATCGGCGGCAGCGACGAGCGTACGGGAACAAGCTGGCATGGCGCTGTCGCGAGATGCCGTTTGTTTTCAGGATGCGGAAGAGAAGCACGTATTGTGCCCCGATCGTGTTGCAACGCAGCATGCATGGCGACTCCAGTGCGGTCTTTCGGGTTTGTCGCCCTGTTCGGGTGCGGGCTTTAGAATTGCGGTGGGCCGGTGCGTGAAATGAGGCGCTGCCGGCCCTTTTCTTTTCCCGAACCTGTTTCTTTCACCGATTTCGACTGGAGTCCAAGGGATGACCGCCTCGATGCCCCACGTGATGAACACCTATGGCCGGCTGCCGATCGCGCTGTCGCACGGCCGAGGCTGCCGCGTCTGGGACACCGAAGGCCGACGCTACCTCGACGGCCTGGGCGGCATCGCCGTCAACACCCTGGGCCATGCCCACCCCAAGCTGCTGGCGGAGCTGACCGACCAGATGGGTAAGCTCATCCACTGCAGCAACTACTACGAGAACCCGCTGCAGGAGGCGCTGGGCGCCAAGCTGGCGGAACTGTCGGGCCTGTCGGCGGCCTTCTTCTGCTCGACCGGCCTGGAGGCCAACGAGGCCGCGCTGAAGATCGCCCGCAAGGCCGGCCATGACCGTGGCATCGAGCGCCCTGAGGTGATCGTCTTCGAGAAGGCCTTCCATGGCCGCTCGATCGCCACCCTCAGCGCCACCGGCAACCCCAAGGTGCAGGAAGGCTTCGGGCCGCTGGTCGAGGGCTTCATCCGCGTGCCCTTCAACGACATCGAGGCGCTGCGCGCCCACAGCGCCAACCGCAACATCACCGCGGTCTTCCTGGAGACCATCCAGGGTGAAGGCGGCATCAACCCGGCGCGCTGGGACTACCTGCGCGAGGTGCGCGCGCTGTGCGATGCCAACGGCTGGCTGCTGATGCTCGACGAGGTGCAGTGCGGCATCGGCCGCACCGGCAAGTGGTTCGCCCACCAGTGGGCCGGCATCGTCCCCGACGTGATGCCGCTGGCCAAGGGCCTGGGCTCGGGCGTGCCGATCGGCGCCGTGGTCGTCGGACCCAAGGCGCTGAATGTCTTCGGCCCGGGCAATCATGGCACCACCTTCGGCGGCAACCCGCTGTCGATGCGCGCCGGCATCGCCACGCTGAAGATCATGGAAGAAGACGGCGTGATGGCCAATGCCGCCGCGGTGGGCGCCCACCTGAAGTCCGCGCTGCAGCGCGAGTTGGCGGGCGTGGACGGCGTCAAGGAAGTGCGCGGCGAGGGCCTGATGCTGGGCATCGAGCTGACCCGCCCCTGCGGCGCCATCCTGACCCGCGCAATGCAGGCCGGGCTGCTGCTGTCGGTCACCGCCGACACCGTGGTGCGCCTGGTGCCGCCGCTGATCCTGACCCAGGACGAGGCCGACGAAATCGTCGCCCTGCTGGTGCCGGTGATCAAGACCTTCCTGTCCGAGGCCGCGGCATGAAGCCGGGAGACACGCTGATGAAGCACTACCTGCAGTTCAAGGATTTCCGGGCCGAGGAGTACGCCTACCTGTTCGAGCGCGCCCGCATCATCAAGAGCCGCTTCAAGAACTACGAGAAATACCAGCCGCTGGCCGACCGCACGCTGGCGATGATCTTCGAGAAGGCCAGCACCCGCACGCGGGTCAGCTTCGAGGCCGGCATGTACCAGATGGGCGGCTCGGTGGTGCACCTCACGACCGGCGACAGCCAGCTGGGCCGCGCCGAGCCGATCGAGGACAGCGCGCGCGTGATCAGCCGCATGGTCGACATCGTGATGATCCGCACCTACGAGCAGACCAAGATCGAGCGCTTCGCCGCGCACTCGCGGGTGCCGGTGATCAACGGCCTGACCAACGAGTTCCACCCCTGCCAGATCCTGGCCGACCTGTTCACCTACCTGGAGCACCGCGCTCCGGTGGGCGCCCGGGGCTACGACCTGGACAGCCTCAAGGGCAAGGTCGTGACCTGGGTGGGTGATGGCAACAACATGGCCAACACCTGGCTGCAGGCCGCCGAGATCCTGGGCTTCACGGTTCACGTCAGCACGCCCGGCGGCTACGAGGTGGACCCGGCCGTGGCCGGCATCAGCCAGCGCGACTGCTACAAGGTCTTCAAGGACCCGCTGGAAGCCTGCCGTGGTGCCCACCTGGTGACCACCGACGTCTGGACCAGCATGGGCTACGAGGCCGAGAACGAAGCCCGCATCAAGGCCTTCGCCGACTGGTGCGTCGACGCCGACATGATGGCCGTGGCCCAGCCCGACGCCCTGTTCATGCACTGCCTGCCGGCCCACCGCGGCGAGGAGGTCACCGCCGAGGTGATCGACGGGCCGCAGTCGGTGGTCTGGGATGAGGCAGAAAACAGGATGCACGTGCAGAAGGCACTCATGGAGTACCTTCTGCTCGGCCGGATCGGCTGAAGGCCGGGCCGGCGGCCCGCCAG